>CAYSWE010000551.1:0-3286 GCA_964434515.1 uncultured Phycisphaerales bacterium
CTGATCGAGGCGCGCAAGCTCGGAGCACAGAGCCTGGTGGTCGAGCTGGCGAGCAATGACGGATACCTACTCCAATACTACAAAGAGCGTGGCATCGCCGTGCTGGGCATCGACCCGGCCGAGGGTCCAGCCAACGTCGCCATCGAGCGCGGCATCCCGACGCTCAATGAGTTCTTTGGCCGCGATATCGCCGAGCGCCTGGCGGCGGAAGGCAAGCGCGCCGACGTCATCCACGCCAACAATGTGCTCGCCCACGTGGCCGACACCAAGGGCTTCGTGGCCGGGATCGCCACCTTGCTGGCCGACGATGGCGTTGCGGTCATCGAAGCGCCATGGGTCAAGGATCTGATCGACCACTGTGAGTTCGATACGATCTATCACGAGCACCTGTGCTACTTCTCCGTGACGGCACTCGAGCCCTTGTTCGCACGGCACGGATTGTTCCTCAACGACGTCGAGCACCTCGAGATCCACGGCGGATCCCTGCGCTTGTTTGTCGAAAAATCGTCCGCGCCGACAGCGCGGTTGCTCGCGTGGCGCGAGGCGGAGCATGACGCGGGCCTTGCCAATCTGGACTACTACCGTGACTTTGCCGATCGAGTCGACGCCGTGCGTGACGAGCTGCTGCGGCTGATGCAAGGCTTCCGCGCCGAGGGCCGGCGCATCGCCGCCTATGGCGCTGCCGCCAAGGGAACGATCCTGCTCAACTACGTCGGACTGGACGCCAGCGTGATCGAATACGTCGTCGACCGCAACGACAACAAGCAGGGCCGCTACGTGCCGGGCGTGCGCATTCCGATCGACGCACCCGAGCGACTGCTCGCCGACCAACCGGACGTCGTGCTGCTCTTGCCATGGAACTTCAAGACGGAGATCCTCGAACAGCAAGCGGAGTTCCGACGCCGCGGCGGCAAGTTCGTCATTCCGATTCCGTTCCCTGAGGTCGTTTGATGGTGCAATGTGCGAGCTGCGGATCGAGTGAGCTGAGCCCGATCCACGAGGTGCACGGCATCCCGGTGCACAGCTGTCTCATGATGGACGATCGCGAGGCGGCGTTGGGCTATCCCAAGGGCGACCTCGTGCTTGCGTTCTGCGAAGCCTGCGGCTTCGTGCAAAACAACGCGTTCGACGCCAGCGTGCACGAGTATTCGACACGCTACGAAGAGACCCAGGCGTTCTCGCCGCGATTCAACGAGTTCGCCAAGTCGCTCGCCGAGCGGTTGGTCGAGACCTATGACCTGCGCGACAAGTCGGTGTTGGAGATCGGCTGTGGTAAGGGGGAATGGCTCGTGCTCTTGGCCGAAGCTGGCGCCGGAAGTGGCATCGGCATCGACCCGGGCTATCGACCGGAGCGCACGACGAGCCCCGCGGCTGCGCGGCTCGAGTTCATCCAGGACTTCTATGGCCCGAAGTTCGCACACCTCAAGGCCGACTTCATCGCTTGCCGGCACACGCTCGAACACATCCCGGCAACGCGAGAGTTCGTGCAACTCGTGCGCGACACGATCGGCGATCGGACGGACACCGTGGTGTTCTTCGAGGTGCCGGACATCGCTCGGGTACTCGAGGAGCAGGCGTTTTGGGACGCCTACTACGAGCATTGTTCCTACTTCAGCCTTGGCTCGCTGGCGCGCCTGTTCCGCAGCTGCGGGTTCGACCCGATCGAACTCTGGACCGACTATGACGATCAGTACCTGATGCTGGTCGCGCGGCCCATTGCGCCGGGAGCCACGCTAAGCGCGCCTCTCGCGGGCGAGGACGACCTCGGGCGCATGCGCAGTGCCGTGACGCTCTACGCCGAGCAAGTCCCCAAGCGGCTCTCGGACTGGAAGCGCGAGATCACCGAGTTCCACGCCGCGGGAAAGCGCACCGCGCTTTGGGGCTCGGGATCCAAGGCGGTGTCCTACCTGACCACACTGGGGCTCACCAACGAGGTCGGCTGCATCGTCGACATCAACCCGCACAAGCACGGCAAGTTCCTAGCCGGGACCGGACACGAAATCTCAGCGCCCGAGGCGCTGCGCGCGTTCCGTCCCGACCGCATCGTCGTCATGAACTCGATCTACCTCGACGAAATCGCCGCCGACTGCAAGAAGCTCGGGGTCGAAGCCGAGCTGGTCGGCATCTGACCTTGGCACCGCGCCGATCGCACTCGCCCCTCTACGCCGGCGTCGAACTGGAGACCTTCTTCGACATGGGCGAGGTTCCGGTGTGGTGCAACGTGCTCTGGCCGACTCGCGAGGCGGCCCGGAAAGCGACCCGCGGGCATATGGAACTCGCCGTCTGCCCCGAGAGCGGCCTGCTCTACAACCGTGCGTTTGACGCCGACCTCGTGCGATACTCGCCGGACTATGAGAACTCGCTGCACTTCTCGCCGCGCTTCCAGGCCTATGCGAGCGAGCTCGTAACCTGCCTGGTCCAAGACCATGGCGTCCGCGATCAAGACGTGCTCGAAATCGGCTGTGGCAAGGGGGACTTCCTGGCCATGCTGGCCGAAGCGGGCAACAATCGTGGCGTCGGCTTTGATAGTTCGTACGCGGGTGACGCGACACACAAGCGTGTCCGCGTCGTGCGCGAGCAGTTCGGCGCCGACGTTGGCGCCCACCCGGCCGACTGGATCCTCTGCCGCCACGTGCTCGAACACATTGCCGATCCGCTCGCGTTTCTCAGAACCGTGCACGCCTCGGCTCTGCAGCGTGAGGGTGCACACGTGTTCTTCGAGGTCCCCAACGCGCTGTGGACGCTGCGCGACCTGGGTATCTGGGACCTCATCTATGAGCACTGCAGCTACTTCGCCCCCTGCGCCTTGGAGCGTGCCTTCGCGCTCGCCGGCTTTGCCATCGAGCGCACATGGACAGCCTTCGACGATCAGTTTCTCTGCATCGTCGCCCACCCCGCGCCGGCCGGCTCGCAACCCATGAGTTCCGACGAACGCGTCGCTGAGGTGTTGGCGCTAGCCCGCGACTTCGACGCCCGCTTCAGCAGCAAGCTCAGCACCTGGACAACGACGCTGCACCACCACCTCGACGCCGGCCACGAAGTAGCGCTCTGGGGCGCAGGCTCCAAAGGGGTCACGTTCCTCAACGTGGTCCCGCGCGCCAACGAGATCCAGAGCGTCATCGACGTCAACCCGCGCAAGCTCGGCCGCTTCGTACCAGGCACGGGGCAGGAGGTCGCATCGCCGAACTCGCTGCGAGCACGCGACTGCGACGTCGTGTTCGTCATGAACCCGATCTATCGGACAGAAATCGCTGCACAGCTCGAGACGCTGAATCTGCGACCGAAG
>CAYSWE010000552.1:0-3280 GCA_964434515.1 uncultured Phycisphaerales bacterium
CGCGCGCGGCGTTCGTCGTGGATCGCGTGATGGGCTGGGTCGGGCTCGAGGGGCGCTGCTTTATCGCGCTGCTCTCGTCGTATGCATGTGCCGTTCCGGGAATCATGGCGACGCGCTCGATCCCGTCCCCGCGAGACCGCCTCGCGACGATCCTCGCTGCGCCGCTCACGACCTGCTCCGCCCGACTTCCGGTCTACGTGCTGCTGATCACGGCGTTCATCCCGCGTCAGCGAGTGCTCGGGCCGATCACCTGGCAAGGGCTGACGCTGTTCCTGCTGTACTTCATCGGTGGTGTGAGCGCGTTGCTCTTCGCTGCTCTCCTCAAACGTGGCGTGCTGCGCGGACGGTCGCTGCCGTTCTATCAAGAACTGCCTCCCTACCGTTTCCCGACCATCAAGAGCCTGGCAATCCAGGTCTGGCGACCGATCCGCATGTTTCTGCGTCGCGCGGGCACCGTCATTTTGATCTCGTCGATCGTCCTTTGGTGCTTGCTCAACTTTCCCAGGCCGCAGCGCCCGGCCGATACGACGGACACGCAGTATGCGCAGCTCGTCATCGAACAGAGCTTCGCAGCCAAGCTCGGCCACGCCGTGGAGCCGGTGTTCGCCCCGCTCGGGTTCGACTGGCGGATCAACGTCGGTCTCATCGGCTCGTTCGCAGCGCGAGAGGTCATGATCTCGACCCTGGCCCAGGTTTATGGACACACGGCGAAGGACGACAACGACGAGCGCATGGTGGCCAAGGTGCGCGATTCGATGAGCTTTCCGGCGGCGCTGGCGCTGCTCGCGTTCTTCATCTACGCGCTGCAATGCATGTCGACCATCGCCGTCATCCGGCGCGAAACCAATGGCTGGAAGTGGCCGCTGTTCGCACTTGGGTCCATGACGACCCTCGGCTGGCTGGCAGGTTTTGTCACGTATCAGCTCGCAAGCTGAAACCTTCGGGCCAGGAGCGCTTATCATGGCAGCGTGTCTGCCTCGAAACGACGCTCTCCGTC
Organism: uncultured Phycisphaerales bacterium; assembly: GCA_964434515.1. Taxonomy (GTDB): domain Bacteria; phylum Planctomycetota; class UBA1135; order UBA1135; genus CAYSWE01. The sequence goes on from CAYSWE010000552.1 coordinate 998, forward strand.
CAGATCCGCTTCCGCCAGGCCCGCTTCGGCCAGATTGCGCCGAATGCGTCGCCGGCGGCCGAGTCCGCGCCGCAAGCTGTGGCTCGCGTTGGGCACTGCCACCGCGATCGTGGTCGTCGTCGATCTCGTGCGGCGCAACGCAAATGCAACGCGCACGCTCCCGCCGGTCGCCCTGCATGTGCAGGCGATCGACACCAGCCAGCGCCCGGTCGCGGCCTGCAGCGTCGCCTTCTACCCCCGCAAGCGAGAACACGAGCCTCCCGTGCACGAGACACGGACCAACGAGCAGGGCGTGGCCGAGCTGCCCGTCGAGAAGGCCCGCGGAGGGTTCTACTGCCTGGCTCGCGATGCCGCTGGAATCGTCACCCAGACCTGGGTGAGCCAGGCCGAACGCGCACCGTATCCCCTCAAGTTTGCCCCCCCGACGCCGATTCGTGGCATGGTCGTAGACTCACGAGGACTGCCCGTCCGCGGCGCCGACGTGTTCGCGCGCTTTGTCAAAGGACCTCCGCTCGAGCGCACCAAGACCGACTCGCTCGGCCGCTTTTTGTTGGAGCGCATCTCGGGTGCGATCCCTCATGTGGATGTCATCGTGCGCGCCAAGGGCTACGCGGACTCCACCAAAGAGTGGTCGCGCGCGTGTGCAGACAGCTTCCAGTTCGAACTCGTGACGGCACCACCGGTGCGCCTTCGCGTCCTCGACCCACGCGGCGCACCACTCGCCAACGCAGCGATCGCCGTCGAAGGCCGACCCGACCTCGGCACGACCACCGACGCGCGCGGCTCTTGCAGCTTCGCCGGAATCGATCCCGAGTCACGCATCTTCCTGCGACTCGCGTCCACGAGGTTCACCTACCGCTGCGACGGTTTCCAGCCGCTCGAGGCCGAGCAGACGCTGCAACTCGAGCGCGGTGGAACCTTGCAAGGGCAGATCCTCGACACTGCGGGCGACCCCATGATCGGCATCGAAGTTCGACACCGCCACGGCCCACGCGCCTGGGTCCGCGTCAAGACGGGAGCGTTCGGCCGTTTCAAGATCGGCGACCTACCGTCGGGGAAGACGGAAGTCTTCTATGAGCTGCCCTCCGGCGTCGTCTACAGTTTCTTCGTCCGACTGGAGGAGGGCGAGACGCGCGACGCGCTGCAGATCCGTGTCCCCGCCAACTGAACGGCGCACAGTCGACCTCACGCGGCGTGCAAGTTTCCGGATGCGACGGGCTACGCAGCGCGCCTCACCACACGAAGCGTGCGGCCTCCTGCTTGGCCAAGATCGGGCGGTCCTCGACGCGGTGCCGATCCACAACCTCGAGTCGGCACTGGGAGCGTTTCGTATGGACCCTCTGGCCTGGATCCGGGCAGCGGACGCTGCGTCCGACCGCGGCCTCGAGGTCGTCGGCGAATGGCACTCACATCCGCGCGGCGACGTAGAGCCATCCGCGCGCGACATCGAGAGCGCGCGTAGCATCTGGCCCTCGGGGACAAGCTGGCTGCACGCGATCGTCGGCGTCGGCCTCGAGGTCGCCATCTGGCAACTCGCGTCGCACGCAATCGTGCGAAGGAACATCCGCACGCTCGATCTCTGACCAGCTTGCCTGACGAAAACCGCGGTGTCGTGCCCATTGTCTATGGGGCACCGACGTTCCCCGTGTTTGTAGTCAGTTCGAGAGGAGAGAGAAATGGTTCAAGGGATTCGAGGCTTGTTGCTTGGTTTGATCGTGCTCGGCGCCGGCACCCCGGTCGCGGCGCAATCTTCCCAAGGTCAGGATACGCGGCGGCTGGTCGACGTGATCAGCAGCTATGCGGTGTTCGACCATGCAGGCAGGACGGAGGTCATTCCCATCGACGCGCTGTCGGTGGTCCGCGGCAAAATCGTGCTGCCGCCGCGTGCCGCACGCATGACCACTCGCTGGCGCGGGCGTCGCCATTCCGCGACGATTGTGACCCGCTCCGGCATCGACGAGCACCTGGCAATCGTCGCGTTGCTGACCACCCTCGACGGCAGCAGCTCGGCAGGGCCATCCAACACGCGAGGTCCAAGAACCAAACGATACGGACAAGCATTCCAAACAGAATGGTACGACAAGCACGGAGCGAAGCAGATCGTGCTGACGATTCAAGAGTACGGCGAATCGATGGAAGCGGCGCTCAAGCGCCACAAGGCGGCGCTCAAGGCGATGCGAAAGGCGTTCCCGTAGTAGGAGAGCCGCGCGCCAGAGTCCGATGCAGCAAACCTAGAAACGCGGCCGAAAACCCGGCATGGCTGCGACGCCCGCTAGCACGCAC
>CAYSWE010000553.1:0-3260 GCA_964434515.1 uncultured Phycisphaerales bacterium
CAAGACGTCCTGCCACAGTCGCAGGTCATGGCAACGCATGGCCGCCGCTACGGTGGCGGCTGCCAGCTGCTGCTTCGTCAGTCGCTTCGCCATTTGGGTACTACTCGCGCAAGGGAAACCAATCGATATCCAGCTCGGCCAAGGGGCCCCAAACAAAGTCCCGGCCGGCAAGCCGCGGATGCGGCAAGGTCAGCGTCGCAGAGACCACGGTGACGCCCTCATAGGCGACGATATCGACATCCATCGGGCGCGGCGCGTTGCGTGCCCCTGGGGTCCGGCCGAGCGCGCGCTCGACGGACTGCGTCGTCGCCAACAGACTCCACGGATCGAGATCGGTGCGCACCTCGACCACTCCGTTCAGGTAGCGTTCTGGCGCCTCGGTCCCCCACGGCACAGTCTCGATCACGGAGCTCTGCTGTAAGACCTCGCAACCCTGCTCGATCAGACCGGCGATCGCACGCGCAAGGTTCGCCTGGCGATCGCCAAGATTGGATCCGAGGGCAAGCAGCGCGCGCTTCACGGCAGACTCCGTGCCCCCGGGCCCTCGACCACCCCCGGCGGCGGCTCCCCGCTGTCGACGTCGTCGTCGTCGTTGCCGCGTCCGGTCACGAGCGCTCGAGCGAAGCGTGCCGTTCCGAGCACGGGCCCCGTGATCAGATATAGGCCATTGAGCGCAAGCAGCACGATCTGCCATTCGAGCACGCCCAGGATAAGAATGATCACCGCCGCAACCAGCGACGGGAACGTCTTGCGGCCGCGCAGCAGGCGGTTCATGACATGCGGATATGGGAAACGGCTCACCATCAGCAAGCCGCATCCGAGCAACACACCCGGCAGTGCAATGATCACGGCGTCGTAGACGCCTTCTGTAAAGAAGATCCGCGACAGGGAATTGCGCTCCCCTTCGGCGCACCAGAACAGGATCAGCGACGTAACAAATGCAGCGGCCGCCGGACTCGGCAACCCCTCGAACTCCTCGTGCGCCGACTCGTCCGTGTCGGTGACCTCGACATTGAATCGGGCCAGCCGCAAGACCGCGAACAGGGCGTAGACCGCAGCGCAGACGTAATAGATCCGCGGGTGGTAGGGAAGCAGCTGGTGCGCCGCCCCGACGGCACCTCTGGACGGCGCGTGGTGAACCGTGATGAGGAACTTTGCAATCACCGCCGGGGCGATACCAAACGTGACGACGTCAGCAAGGCTGTCCAGCTCGGCGCCGAAACGCGACGTCTGGTCGGTAAGCCGTGCGACCTTGCCGTCCAGCCCATCGAAGACCATCGCCAAGAGGATCAGGAGCCCAGCGGCCTCGACCAGTTCCACGGCGGCCTGCGGCACGGCGCCCTCCCCGGCCAGGCGCGCCGCATCCGTAACCTTGACGATCGCCAAGAAGCCACAAAACGCGTTGCCTAGCGTCAGAAGACTCGGCAGGAACGGGACACCCTTGAGATAGCGGCGCACCCGCCTACGCCTTCTTCGTTCCACGGCCATGCCGTCATGCTAGTGGGGTCTCGCAAGAATTGTCGAAGTTTTCCGCGCTGCGTCGGCGCGGCGAGTGGTGGCTCGAACTCACTGGAAGCCCCAGAGCGGTGCCTTGCCGAGCGTGATCGTCGTTGGCAGCGACGTGATCTGAACGGGCATCCAATAGAGCGGCAACCCACGGATCACGGCGTACACGGGCGCCGGGAGCGGAAGCGTCACGCGATCCAGTCCCTGTGTACCGAAGACGCCGTTCGCCATCTGAATGAGGCCGCCACTCGGATCGAGTTCGAGCAGTCCGCCAATGCCAGGGATCTTGACGGGCGGCGAGAGGCGCTTGGTCCCGAGCTCGATCAGATAGAGCGAGCCGGGTGTGCCGAAGGTCTGCAGCCCAATCGTCTTGGGCGTGTTTTGCCGGTCCGTAGTGCAGGTTGCCCACGGCAGCACACCACCCTCGAACACTTGGATGTCATCCAGGGTAATCGCCGATCCGAGCCCGGCCCGCGTGCGTACCTCAAACCGCAGCGTCAGCCATGTGTAGTTGCCAGAAACCTTGAACGCGCGCGCCGAAAAATCCAACAAGCGACTCTTGCCGCTCCGGTGCACATCCACGGTCGCGACATGCTGCTGGAAGGCGTAGGCCGTCACACCGATATAGGCGGTCACCCTGGAGTAGTTCGGCGACGCGAGCGATCCGATGCCGCGCACGGCTGCTCGGAACCAGTAGCTCGTGCCCTTCTTGAGGGCGATCTTCTGGGTGAGGAAGAACGGGTTACTCCCACTGTCGGGCGTCACAACAAACGCCTTGCTCTTCCGGCCGTCGCCGTTGCAATCCCGCGACTCGACGTTCGCATAGAACTTTCCACCCTTGAGCTGCCAGTTGGTGACACCTTGCTCGAAACCCCCGTTCTTGACGAGGTTTTGCGCTGTTCCGGCCGAAGCAGCGAGGAGCACAACCAACCAACCGGACACTAGATTCGACATTCGCATCAGACATCTCCAAGAAAGTACGGCCCAGGCCGCAGTGCCTGAAACCCGGGGAACAACCGAGGTCTTCACCTCTCACCTGGAGGAGCGGCTTCGCCTTCGGCGTGTCACACACCTTTCTTGTTCGTAGCCTTCTTGCTCGGCAGGCGCAGCAGCAGTCGGCGAAACTCCGCGCGATCGCGGAGCGGGCCAAAATCGGCCGGTCCGGTCAACGCGGCACGACGCCGAAGTCCCCGCTCGATGGCGCGCCCGAGCAGCCCGAGCGCTTCGAGCGCGAGCGGCTCGAGTGCGCCATGGTCGGCGCGCTTCGTTTGGGCGCCGGCGCGCGCGCGCATCACGAGCCGCGCCGCCCGGCACAAGGCCTTCGGGTCCTTGGAAGCCTGCTGCGCGATGGCACGAGCTTGGTCGCGCGCAGCACGCCAGTGGCCTAGCTTCAGCTCGGCCCACGCGAGGGCCTCGTGACTGTTCACCAAGAGCCTGAGATAGTTGGGATTGTCGGGAAGCACGCGCCACGCGGCCTCGCCCCAACGCACGGCATCCAAGAGCCACGCCCGGGCCTCGACCACGTTGCCTCGCTCGAGATCAATGCCGGCGAGGTTGTGCAAGGACGTGGCCAGGCTGCGCTGCCGAGAATGGTCGGCGCGAAACCTCGTCACTCGAGCTCGCTTCGCTGCGACCACTTCGACGAGCAGTCGTCGGGCCTCGTCCTTTTTCCCTTGGAACAGCAGCACCGTCGCCAGATTGTGCTTCGCACGCGTCAGCGCGTCGCGGCGCCTGCGACTCGGCTCACGGGCGCA
>CAYSWE010000554.1:0-3230 GCA_964434515.1 uncultured Phycisphaerales bacterium
GAAGGAGGTCGGTCGAAAGATTCTGCATTTTGTTGGGTCCGGTAAGGTCCCCCCCCCCCCTCTTGTTGGTAGTGATAGCCTATGTTCATCAGCTATGGCGCGAGGTATGCCGCGCGATCGTGCGGCTTCATGCACGACTGCTACTAGGAGGAGCTTAGAATGGCACGATTATTTAGAGTTGTGGTTGTCCTGTTGCTAACGACGGTTTGTAGTGCTCAATCCGAGACCGCTCAGCAGTGGGACAGCGACAGTGGAACCTGGGTGAATGCACCGGATGGTGACTACGATGGAACCGTTACGACACAGACGATGGGGCAGACCGAATACTGGGTGCTCCTCGACAGCAACAACAAGAAAGTCTGGCGTATACGCAAGGATGACGACAGCATATCTGCCGGTGAAAAGGATGACTTCGAGTGCGCCGAAATCGCCACCGATGGCACCAAAATCCGTGTGGAGTGCAAGACTCGACGAGTCCATTCGACGATGAAGCTGCCGCCCGTTATCTAGCCTGCTTGAGTCTTTCCCTGTGCGAAGCCGAATCGTGAAGCGGCTTCGGGGGATGGACATCTTTGGTTCTATGACGATGCCAAGTGTACTGACGACGAAGCGCGCTCTCGCCATGGGCCTGGCCCTGGTCGGCGTGGCGGCAGCGCTGTTCCTGTTTCTGCTTCCGCGCCAGATTGCGACTCGCAAGCCACTGGCTGAACTCGCGGCCAGCGCGCCCACGCGCGCTGGCCAACCGACACCCTCAAACGCAGTCCGCGAAACGCACCGGTCCGAGTCAGACAGATCGAAGCGCGAGCCTAGGGTTGCCGAGTTCCATCTCCGAATCGGGGGGGATGTTGCCGACGCTTCGCTCGAAGGGGGACAGGTCGTGGTCACCACAGGTTCTAATCCTGAGCTGAGACTCAGCGCGGACTCGAATGCCAACGGCGTGGCAAGAATCCTAGTCACCGCGTCGGCCACAGGGCCATGGACGATCAACGTGTTGCACAGAAAGTTCTTTGCCCCTCGTTACCCACGGAGGGCGGAACAACTCCCGGCGTTGACGGAGGTTGAGATGCGACCACGCATGAAAGTTACGGGCCGAGTCATCGACGAAATCGGGCAGCCAGTTGCGAAGGCGAACATCTACCGCCTCTGGGTCGTGCATGACGAGAGCGGCCACACCTGGCTAGAGGCCCAGCGGGTTGTAGTCACCGGGGCCACGGGGCGTTTCTCGCCTGAACTCAAGTGCACCGGTCACGCCCTCGAGTATCTGAACGTGTGGCGCGCGGGCTTCGTGCCGACAACCGTACCGCTGCTACCGCAGCGACCTCTGCAGCTCACGTTGCGGCGGGGTCTCACCCTTCGGGGCCGCCTGGTCGATCAAGATGGCCTCGGCGTCCCGAAGGTGCACATCTCGTTCGCTCAGATGTCTCATGAGCTGCTGAAGTCGTGGAAGCCGGACGACATGCCTGCCGAGCACCAGGGTTCGCTTGGAACGACGGGAGCGTGGCTGAGAACGGACTCGAGTGGGAAGTTCTCGTTGTCGGGCTGGCCCCGAGGAGCCCGGGTGCGAATGAGAGTGGGCGGCAGCGACACTGTCACGCTCAAGGGGCTGCGCTCTTCCGTCGGGGAAGTGCGTCGTACCAAGAGGAAGTACTCAAGAGACGTCTACTTCGTGTTGCACGGGAACACGGAACTTATGCTTGTCGCGCAGATGCAGCGTAACCTGCGCTTTACGCTTTCGGGCCGCACAACCGCTGCGGACGGCGAGCGCGTACCTCTGCTCCTTGAGCTCGAAGGCCATCGCGGGCGCATGTTGAAAGAGTGTAGGGCGAAGGACGGGCACTTTGAGGGGGAGGTCGTGTTCAGCGGACCACTAGGAGGCGAGGGACGTACGCTCTTTGTCGTTACACGCGTCAAGGGCAACGCGGTTCGAAACGGCCCATACCTGACGAAGCACGGGCTGCGTATCACCGATCTCAGGGGAGACGCGAAGTAGTGTTGTGTCTCACGCTCTTTCGCATCCGCATCCCAGTGCCAGTGGTACGGTCGTGGGAGGCGGATCGTTGAGTGCTGCGTGACGTCGAAAAACGGGCCCATCTAGCGCGGAGTTGGGTGCCATCGACCAGGGCTTTCGCGAGGGACGACTTTCCTGGTCCCAGGTACGCCTGCTGGTGCGCATTGCGAAAGAGCAATCGGAAGCGGCATGACCGCATGGGCTCGCGGGCGGACTGCTACCGAGCTATGCTTTCTCGCCGACGACGGCAACGAGTTCGCCGCGGCTGTCCGCCGAGGACCTGACCGACGCTACCGCAGCCAAAGCCAGACCCACAGCGCGTTGATCGCGGTTGCGAGGACTAGCCGGACTCGAAAGCTGGTCTTGCGCGTCTTGTGTCGAAAAAACGAGACTCCGGACCAGGCGCCGATTGCGCCGGTGAGGGCGGCGGGAACCAGGAGCGTTCGCTCGCTGATTCGCCTCTTGCCGCGTCGTGCGCGTCGCTTGTCGATCCCATAAAGGGCGAACGTGACGAGGTTGATCAGTAGAATCGCGGACCAGACGTAGGAGTGCATGAATGGGAGAATCTTGCCACGTCGCTGGCCCCGCCGGAACCATCCAGGCGCTGGCGCGTCCGCGCGGCCCCATGCAGAGTCTTCGTCTCGTGGCATTCGCGCTTGCCTTGGCGGCAGTTCAGCCGGCGCTGGCGCAAGAGCGAGCCAGACCCCTGGATCCACCCATGCCATCGCCATTCAAGGGTGCAAAGCCGCCGCCGGCGAAGCGGATCGCCGATGTTCCACTCGCCGGCCGGTTGGCGGCCGAGCGCTTCCGCAATCGCCGTTGTTTCGAGACGCAGTGGTTGCGCCTGCAGAAGCGTATGCGCAAGGCCTACACCGGCAAGTGGGTGGCGATCGTTGGTGGCCGGCTGCTGCCGACTGGCAAGGACGGCGAGCCGCGGCCGGTGGCGACGCTCGCTGAGTTGGATCGGCTCGCGGTCGCGGCTGCGCCGCATGCGCTGCACCGCTACATGATGCGCATCGGCGAAACGGGCGACGAGGACGTTTCGGTCGGCTTGTGCGAGTTGGATCGCATCGTCGGCAGCCGGGTGTTGCGGGCCCTCGCGCGCAAGTGGCAAATCAACGCCGGCGGCGCGTTCAACGTGCGTTGGAAGGGAGAATGGCGTGACATCGCGACCCGCGGGCCGGACCAGCGCAGCTTCACGGCGATCCGCGGGGCGCCACCG
>CAYSWE010000555.1:0-3185 GCA_964434515.1 uncultured Phycisphaerales bacterium
TTATCCGTCGCGACTCCAGGCGAGACCGTGCGGGCCGCCAGCGACGCGCTGATGCACCTTGCGCCCGGATTTTGTAAGCCAGATGGTGAGGGATCCGGCCATGGCAGCAACGCGATGGCCGTCCGGCGAGAATCGAATCGTTCCGACCCAGGCGTCGCCGGCCTTGCGAGACCAGAGCTTCTTGCGCGTCTTGGTGTCCCAGAGCACGAGGTCTCCCTGGTAGCCGCCAGTGGCGAACCGAGACCCGTCTGGGCTGAATGTGATGGCGTGTGCGGCACCTCCGCCCACCGAGAACTCGAACAAGGGATCGAGCCGAAGTTCGGTTGCGCCGCTCTGCGCAGCGATCGGTGTGACGAGGGAGAGCAGTGGGACGAGAGTCACGGCGAAGCGCATTAGCAGCGAAACGCGAACACTGATCGCGGGTTCCGCAAAAACTGCGTTCGCCTGGCGACAGGAGTGGCGACCGGTCAGGCGAATACGTCGATCGACGCGGTGCGGGGCGATTCGCTTGAGTCTTGCGCGGATGGCTGGGTGTCCCGGCCGGCCTGATCACGCTCGGCTTGGATCTCGGTGCGGGCCTTCTGGGCCGCCTGGGTCGCCTCGGCGGCCACCCGGCGGTCTTGCGACGAGGGCTGCTCGGGAGCGGTGGCGGCGCGACGCACGCGCTCGGCGTTACGCAGCGTCTCTTCGGGCGTGCTGCCCTCGCGCGTCGAGATCTGGACCTCGCCGCCGACGGCATAGCGGTGGCCATCGGGGCCGGTCTCGTATTGGAAGGACGGACCACCCGAAGCAAGGTCACCGGCCGCTGCCTTGTGCGCCTGTTCGTGGCTTCGCACTTCGCGGTCGCGTGCTTGCAGCTTGCGGACTTCGGCGCGCTCTCCCTGGGGCAGATCGCTTGGGTTGTTGGCGTCGTTGGCATCGTTCGTTTCGCTGTCCTGGTCGCCGGCTCGTTCGTTCTCCGCTGTTTCCTGCGCGCGGAGCCTGGCGCTGCCCGAAATGCTCGCCTGGTCGGCGCCACCCACGAGTGCCCGAGGCGCGGGCGAGTCGGGCTGCGCCTGCACGAGCCGTCTTGGTACGAGCAGGGCGAGTCGGGCAAGTTGGATTGGACCGGACTGCATGAAATTCTTGGATCGGCGTTTTTTGCCAATACTCCGTTCGGTTGCCGTCATTGCGCGCGCCCAGTCTGATGGCTACCCGCGATGGGGCCGAGGGATTGGACCCAACAAAAGTTCAACAATTGGGAAACGCACATGCTTTCATTCGGAGTCGCCGGTCTGCTCTTCATGGTCCCACCGGCTCTGCCGCAGCACGGCGCCGAGCACCTTCCATCGCGGAACGTCCCGGCCAAGACGTGTTGCTTGCGGATCGAGGTGCCGGAGCCGCTACGGCTGATCGAGCACGGCGACAAGCTACTGCAGGTCCGGCTGATCCGCTGGGCCGCGCAACGTGGTCTGCTCGAGCGTGCATCGCGGCAGGAGATTGGGCTCGCGACTCTTTGGCGACGCAGCGCGGCCGTTCGGCAGTTCTTCGGTGGCTTTGACGATGGCTTGACGTTCGCGCTCCTGCGCGCCCCGTCCGAGACCAACCTCGAGGTGTCGACCGCCCTGATTGGTTCCGCGAGCCAGGGACGACGGCTTCGCGGCCACGACAAGCTGTTGCTTGACCTGATTCGCCGGGACACGGGCGACTTCCAAGTCGAGCATTTTCCCGTGCTCGACAGTCCTGTCCCTATCCGGTGGATTCACATCAAGAAGTGGCCGCCCGAGGAGGATCGGCGGTGGGTGCGGGATTCGGCCATCTTCGATGCCATCCGCGGGCGACGCGCGGCCTACGTTCTGTTCGACCGTCGTGTTCGGTCGGCGGCGCGCCAACGCGCACCGAAGCTCACCGGGACGCTGCTCGGGATGCTCGGGGGCGGCAAGAAGCGCTTTCTTCCGGCGACGCCCGAGGGTGCCACGCCGCTGGCAGCGATTCGCTACCGTCCAAAGATCCTCCGGGGCGGGACCAAAGTCTGGTTCCACGATTTGCTGGCGGCGGATTGCCTGCAGTCCATCGATGCTGTGCTCTATCTGCTGGATGGCGTGGTCGAAGAGCGCGTCGATATCCTCGTCGAGCATGAGCGCACCCTGTTCGATACCGTGCGCTTCGCCGTGGACGCGAAACGCCAAGCGCTGCGTTCTGCCGCCCGGCTGCTTCCGGCAGACACGGCCGTCTTCTGGCACGCACGGCTCGACGCCAAGCACGCAACGACGTGGTACAACGAGGGTCCCGGTTCTTACGGATTTCTACAAGCCGACTTCCTTCACATAGTTCGCGAACAGTTGGGCCTGAAGCCCGAGCCGCAGAACGCTCCAGGCGACTTACAGGGGCTCCATGAGTTGGCATTCGCCGTCGTCCCCGGCATCGACAAGAAGCGACCACTCGCGCCGCTACTCTTGGTCAAAGGTGACTTCGTGGCTCAGCCGGCGCAGTCGGCGCTCGAGGCGACGGTCGGTCATCTGCGAAATCGTGCAGGCGCTGGCGCCAAGCGATCGGTCGAGCGAACCGGCGATGTCGTGACGCTCGTTCTTCCCAACTGGCGTGTGGTGCTCCCCGGCCTCTGGGCCGTCACGCGTCCCAAGCGGCTCGCCGCGACCAAGGTCGGCGACTGGCTCGTCTTCGCGGACGACCCCAGGGTGCTGGCGGCGGTGATCGACCGCGCGGCTGGGAACGACTCTCTGGCAACGAGAAACGGTTTCCTGGCGGGATTTCCGGCCGATCGATCCATCGGTTTCCAGGGGTTCTTCGATGGGCGGGCGCTCGCGTTGCATGCGGACAGCTATCGCGACCTGCTGCCCATGGTCGGCCTGCTGCTCGAGGAACGCGGTGACCTTCCGAGGATCGCTGATCTGGCCCCGTTGCTGACGACCGAGACGTTCTGGCTGGAAAAAGACGGCGCTGGGCATCACTTCCGCCATCGCGGCGGCACGCTCCTGTCGCCGACTGCCTGGGGCGCCGCAGCACCGATCGGCTACCTGATCCAGTTGGCGCGCGATCTCATCCGGCGCTGACTTCCGGGCGAGTTCCGGCCTCCCCGTGGACGGGTGCAGCGGGTATTGTGTGCGGTTTTTCCTGAGTGCCGCGTGCCCGTTTCGACACCTGACCCGAACGTTGACCTGACCTCCGACCCAGTCCGAGTGTCTTTG
>CAYSWE010000556.1:0-3184 GCA_964434515.1 uncultured Phycisphaerales bacterium
GCTTTCTGAGCGGCCCATCTCACGCTTCATGGCACGGATCTCACGATCTCACGGCTCCTCAGACCTGAGAACAGAAAAGCCGCTGGATTGCTCAGCGACAACTACACCTCCCCACGGCCATCGACATGGATGAAACAGATCCATGCCAATCACCATTGCCGCAGGATACTCAGATTCCAGGACGACGCTCGCGAATGGCGAGTTGGAAATCGCGGGAAGTGCTTGTCCGGTATCACCGACATGCCCGGGGCAACTCGTCCTGACATCGAGCCGAGTGTGTCGCGGTGTCGTGCTGCTGGAGCAGGACGCGCACGGCGTCACGCAACTTCGCAAGACGGAGGCGTTCCTGGCACGGTGTCGCTGCAGCGGCTGCGCAAGACGTTTCCGGGTTCTGCCGAGCGACATCCTGACGCACAAGACGTTCAGTGTTCCGGCGATCGAGTGTGTTCTCGCGAGCCATGCTACAAGGGAACGGAGCTTACGCGCGACCGTGGACCGCATCGATGGCGACCGAACGCCGACGCACTCGACGTCGCGAGGATGGACGGAGGGACTGGGAGTCCACGTGCCCGACCGCAGGCCGTTTCGGCTCTTGCTTTCCCATACCTCAGCGAAAAACCTCCTCGCCTACGATGCGCTCCTGCGCCAGCGCGTCGTCTCGCTTGAGCGTGTCGTGCACCACTTGCGCGTCGTAGATCGCGGGACCTGGGGCGAGACTCGTCTCACCACGCGGGGCTGAATGATCCGCGACCGCCTGTTCCACGGGCGGCCGTCGTTGGGCACAGAGGCCTGAAGGCCAGCCAAGCGGAGGTTTCTCCAGAACGATTTGAAAATCTGGGCACGATACAACGTTCACTCCAGTGTCAACGAAGAACATCGGGGTCGGAAATCGTGCACATTCGTCCATCGGAACAATCCACGCGCTCGTCATACGGCTTCGCTCCGTGTCGGCGCAGGCGCCCGCTCCGGGACCACACCCACGAGAGGCGCAGATGACACGGAACGTGATGGCGGCGGTGGTGGTTGTCCTGCTCGTCGGTGTTGCCCTGCTCATCGGTTGCATCCAGTGCGGCAGGACCGCCGAGCCGTTGGACTTGGTGTTCGATGCGACGGAGGTGGACGTCGGCGAAGTGAGGGCTGGTCGCCCCGTCGTGGTCAGATTCCCCTTCGAGAACGGAAGCTCGGTCCAGCTCGTCCTGTCTCGCTTTCGCAAATCCTGCAACTGTGGGGTCGTCAGCCTTCATGTGGGTGAGCGGACCTTGGAGCTACGGTCCGTCGATCGGGAGCACGCCCTCGCGGCACACGAGTCTGGCGCCGTGCGTTTCGCGTTCGCCGCTCCGCAGGCGTCCGGGGAGTTCACACGCGAACTCGCCATGTCTTCTTCCGGGACGGTCGGCTTCTTCCGCCTTACCGTGTCGGGAGCCGTTGTTTCTGCCGTGCAACTTGAGCAAGCCGGGCGTCGAGTGGAGAACATCGTTCTTGGCGAGGTTTCGCCCGACGACACGCGAATCGTCGAGAGTGTTATCCGCTCCCGCGATGGGCGGGCCTGGTCGCCGCAACTCGAACGAGTTCGGGCAACCCCCGGCCTCAGTCTGGAGTGTCTTCCCACGCGACGACCGGACCGCTGGCGCCTCGTCTGCCGGTTTGAGCCTCAGCACGGCGGCAAGGTGCAGCGACACGCTGGCCACCCCAGAGGGATCTGGCGGGTCGTGTCGGACCAGTTTCCATCGAGCATCGTTCGGGTGGTCGGGCGACGACCGGCCTGTACTTCCAAGACCTCCCGACTCGTCGACTTGGGCTCCTTGGCCCGTGGCACTGTGGTCAAGGGCGACCTCGTGGCGACGGACGGCACAATCCGTGCTGCAAGGTTCGTTGGACAGGTGCAAGGTGGTTCGGGGCGAATCGGTGTTCCGCGACGTGGAAGCGTGAGTTATGTCGTGACGGCTGGAATCGAGCCAGGAGTCCTGGCGGGTCGAGTTCAACTGGTCCTCATCGTAGGTGATCGCGTCGTGGAACGATGTGTCGCAATCGTTGGAGAAGTGCAGTAATGCCCAGCCACGTGCCAAGCGAGGAAGGTGGCGCGTTAGGCCGCAGACGTCACCCTGGACCGTCGTGGGCGAAGCCGCTGTCCATCGGTATTGTCGTCGGCTTCCTGGTTGTTGCGTTCCTGTTCCTGCGTCCGGCTGCAACCTCTCGCGCGTCCCCGCGAGACCTCGCGCTGGATCGTCCGGGTGAACCCGGCCGTGCTGGCGCCGACGTCGCTGCGGAAGTGGCACCTCGCAGGGTCGGCTCGGCTCGCAGGGTCGGCTCGGGCGGCGATTCTCTGAGCACTTCCAAACAGTGGACGATCCGCGTAGCAGGCGACGATGGGCGACCCCTTCGTGGGGTCGGAGCATATCGGCTGTCCGATTCGCGCTGGAACCGCGTGTTTGTCGGTGTCAAGCCTATGGCGACCACGGGAACAGACGGCAGCCTCCATGTATCCGAACAGACGAGGTTCATCTTGTACCGCCGAGATCTGACGCCTCTGCCCGTGGCGGTCGCAGGCGATGCGGGAGTCACGGTGACCATGCACAAAGGCGAAGAATGCGCGATCCGCGTCGTCGATTGGCGGGGCCGTCCTGTATCGGGCTTATCCTTGTTCGTATCCCGAAGCAACATCTACTCCGGGTATGAGCGCGACGCGGCTTCGCCAGTTGTTCCCGTACCGGGCCACCGGGCGATCCGCAAGGTCGTGACGGATTCCGCTGGCGCTGCAGCAATCTCTGACCTGCCTTCCGATTTCCGCGTGCATGCACGTTCGTACTTCGTCTTCCCGGCACAGCCGTGCGTGCTCCTGCCCCCTGGCGTCTTGACGAACGCGAGTCTCACCGAGGTCAAGATCGTGCTTCCGCGTGTAGTCGAGCTTGACGAACCTGATATTCTAAGCGCCACTCCGGTGTCGGAACGCGAGCTGCGCCCGACTCCGCGAACCCCGTTCCTTTCGCTCGACTCCGTCATATCTGACCCCAGGCGTGCGGTGATCGTTGCCGACCGCCCAAGGGCGGGAGGGTGCCGTTTGGCGGTCATGCGTAGAGGTGCCGGTCTGTTTGTGCTGGATTGGAGTGACCGCCCCGGCAACAACGCAGGGCGCTCGCTAATTGCGGCTGCCACGGCGAGTCTCGAGTTGCTGCGTACGGAAGGT
>CAYSWE010000557.1:0-3181 GCA_964434515.1 uncultured Phycisphaerales bacterium
ACGTCGTTCATGAGCTGGGCCAGCTGGCCAGACCTTCTGGCCACGACGAGCGTGTCTCGATCCGGAATGGCGAATACCAGACCGTCGGCTGCCTCGACCTGGTCATGAATCGCCAGCAGCATGCGGGCGGCGTCGTACCCGTCCCGTGTATGGACGACGCGCGGCTCGACGTCCTCCGGCGCAGGAATGGGCACGCCGCCGTCTTCCTCGGCGAGCTGCGTCAAGTTCGCCATCGCCAGATTCGCGATGTGCTCGGCTTTCGCGCCCCACGCCTGCAGATGGCCTTCGGTGACGAAGACCATGGACGACGGCTCGTCGAGCACGTAGCACGTGACGAGCCCCTCGAAGAGCTCGGTGGTCAGCACCCTGCCGGGGCCGAATGCGGGCGAGTTGTTCCCAATCCACTCCTTGGAGCGAATCTGCGGGAGAATGCGCGCCACAGCCTCATCGAACGGCAAGTCGTTGGTCGCCGCCAGATGATCGCGAATCTCCTCCACCAGCCGGCCGACAACCTGCGGCAGGCTGTCCGGAAAGGCGCGTTCGCGTAAAAACACCTCACCGAGCGGGATGGCGAGCTCCTGGCGCCCCATTTTGACGACCGCGCCAAAGCCCTCGCGGGTCGGGCCGAGGACCTCTACGTCGGGATGCTGAGTCTTGAAAACTTCCTGGACTCGATCGAAGAATGCAGCAGCATCGTCAGGAATCCCCTGGTACGGGGCCTTCCTCAACAACCGCGTGAAGCCCCAGGCGAGGGCTGAAGCCAAGACGAACCAAGCGACGACATAAGCCATAACGAGCGAGTCATCGACTCGATCGCCGGCCTAGCTGGAGTGCGTGAAAAACTCGGGGTTTGCAACACGAAAGCACCCAGTCGTTGATCGTTTGCCGCGAGCAGTTTCTAATGCGTCTCCACAGATCATCAAAGTCCCCAACCCAGTTAGTGCCATCACGACCGTCAACGAAGCGCAGCAGATGAGGACCTACCGTCTGCTATTGGATAGTCACGGCTCAACCATTCCGATCATCCTCAAGGGCACGGAATGGACGCTGGGCCGCGACTCGTCGAACGACATCTTGGTCAATGATCCACAGGTCAGTCGGCGTCACGCGGTCCTCTACCTGCACGAGGATCGCCTCTGGGTGCGAGATATCGCCGCCCGTAACCCGACGTTGGTCGAGGGTGCGACCATCCACGCCGAGACCGAGCTCGAACCAGGGACTCGGCTCCAGTTCGGAGATACCCCGGCAACGATCGAGGCCGTGGCCGAACTCCGTGCACACATCGTGCACGGCACCGAGGTGATCGACCAAACCGACTCGGTCGCCCCGTCGCCGACGCAAGCCGAGACGTGGACCGACGTGGCGCTGCTGCACAAGCTCGCCGACTCACTCGCGCCGGTCACCAATCCCGAGGATGCGGCGCGGCTGACCATCGAGTTGCTCATGAAGGAGGTTCCTTCGCGGCGTGGACTCGTGGCGCGGATCGGTGTCAACGAGAGCCTCCGCGTTCTGGCCTCCCTGGACAAGTGCGACGATCGCTCGGCCGTGCGCGTGTCACGCACACTCGTAACGCTGCTGCGCCACAACAAGGGACCGGCTTGTCTGCGAACCGTCGGTACGGGCAACCGATCGTGGCTACAACTCGCCGCGCCGCTAGTCGTGCACGGAGTCCTCATGGGACTCGTGTATCTCGAACGACTCGACTCCGAGGAATTCGAGTCCAAGGAGTTCGAACTCATCGGCGCGCTAGCCCGTGTCCTTTCTTCCCGCCTCGAGCTGTTGAACCAGCTCGTCGAGGTGCGCGAAAAGCTCACCTCGCTGCAGACGCAGCGGCCGGAGACCCCGGCGTTCCTCGGCGTCTCCGGAGTGATCGAGGACCTGCGCCATCGTGCGCAAACCATCGCCAGCAGACGTCGCCCGATTCTCATCCTCGGCGAGAGCGGCTCCGGCAAGGAGACCCTCGCTCGCCACATCCATGAGTACGCCGCCAAGGGACTGGGACCGCACGCGCCGCCGTTCGTCGTCGTGTCGGCGAAAGCGATTGGCGAACGATCCGCGGACGATCTGAGCGTACTCGAAGCCGAGCTATTCGAGGCTCCGGACAACCGGATCGAGGCGTCGCGGGGCGGGACACTGTGCATCCGTGACATCGAGGGACTCGGGGAGGCCCTTCAAGAACGTCTCGCCCAAACGCTCATGCCGGGCGCCGACCAGCCGGGAGCCTCGGTTCGACTCATTGCCACGTCGACGCTGAGCTGGGACGAGCTCCTAGCCCCAACGTCGTCTCGTGGGCTCAGCCCAGAGCTGGCCAAGCTCTTCAGCACGACGCTCGAAGTTCCGCCGTTGCGGGTGCGACCGGAGGACCTACCGGTCCTGACCTCACACTTCCTCGAGGCGCTGGCGCGGCAGACGAGTTCCCGAGCCGTAAGCGTATCGCCGCGAGCCATGGATCGTCTGCGCGCCCATCCCTGGCCCAACAACGTCGCGGAGCTGCAGCAGGTCATCACGACCGCCGGCATCCTTGCACACGGCAAGCCGATCTACCCGCGACAGCTACCCAAGCAGTTTGGTCGCGAGGGTGGCATGCCAGGTCGCCCGACCGAGCTACCATCCCTGTCGGAAATCGAGGAGCAGCACATCCGCCGCGTGCTCGAAGCTGTCGGCGGCAACAAGGTCATGGCCGCCAGAGTCCTCGGGATCGCCAACTCGACGCTCTACGAAAAGATGAAGCGCTACGAGATCTAGCGATCTAGTGCCCGACCGGCAGGTAGAGTCGTTGCAATATGCGCGCGAACACTCCACTGCACTATCTCGACAACGCGGCGACGACACGGCTCGCACCTGAGGTTCTCGACTACCTAAGGGAAGCACTGGCCGAATGCTGGGGAAACCCGTCGTCGCTACATCCAGTTGGCATCCAGGCGGCACGCGCTCTGACCGAGGCGCGCGAGCTGCTGACCGGCATGCTCGGCGCGAGCCAGATCGTGTTCACCGGTGGCGGCACGGAGGCAACCAACCTGGCAATGCGCGGCTGGCTCCATGGCAAGAGTTCTGGGCGAATCCTCATTGGCGCCGCGGATCATCCTTCGGTGCTCAAGACCGCTGCGGACCTCGAAACGCAGGGGTTCACGGTAGAGCGGTATGCGGTCAACACCCAAGGTCGGATCCAGGTCGACGCGTT
>CAYSWE010000558.1:0-3160 GCA_964434515.1 uncultured Phycisphaerales bacterium
CGGACATCGACGTCGATGGGGACTTGGACATCGCGATCGCCAACGGCGGCGCGCAGGTGAACCGACTCTACTTGAACGACGGGCACGGCGTCTTCGAAGAAGCCCCATCGGGAATCTTCCGCGCCGCGCTCGGCGGCGGCGCGCACGTGATCTTCGGCGACATCGATCTCGACGGTGACCCGGACCTGTTCGCGTCACACTTCTGGGGGAACAATCACCTCTACCTGACCGAGGACGGTCGCCTCGCGGAGCGCGCCGGGATGCTGCCGAACAGTCCCGGCGGCTTCCCCGGAGCAACGTTCACCGACATCGACGCCGACGGCGATCTCGACCTCGTGCTCGCTGCGTTTTGGGGCGGAAGTCGAATCCTCCGCAACCCGAAGATCGCCAAGTAGGAATACGTTCGTAGCTTCGAACGAGCGATGGTCGGGCTAGTGAGAGATGCGCCAGATCGCGCCGTAGTCGTAGTTCGACAGCTGACTGCCGGTCTTGGCACCGCGCATGTAGCTCCAGAGCGTCTGTGTCGAAAACACGCTCGTGCGCGCCTTGCCGAGCTTGATTAGGATGCCGTTTGACGTCGTGATTCCGGCGGCGTTCGCAGCTCGATCGAACACGAAGCTCTGCGTCACGAGTCGCGCGCCGGCGAGAATCTTCAAGTTGGGCAGCGGCCACAGGGTCTCCCCGCTTTGAAACGTCGACGTCGCTTTCTTCAGCGGGATGCCGACGAGGATGGCGAGATTCGTGTAGAGCTTGCATCCCGGCATGCCGGCGCTGTCGAGCTTGATCGGAAACGGCGCGCGGAACTTGACGCCAAAGACGTTCAACGCAACGGTCGCTCCGAGCGGCGCACCCCAAGTATAGATCCGCATCTTCTTGCCAGGGATCGCGGTGGTCGCGGGATTCAGGCTGACGTGCAGCGCCAACTGGTTCGAGCCGGGGCAACCAGGACCGCGTGACTGCGTGGTGCCAGCGCGCGCGTCGCTTTGCACGAACCGCCCGTCACGAATCCAGCGGGTGACACCGCTGGTCGTCTGGCCAATCATGTCGATGACGAGGGGGCCCTTCTTCGCATCCCAGGCGAAGCTCTTGGCGAGCTTGATCACAACCGACCACGGCGGCAGCTTGTTCGCATACTTGCTCGCCGGAAGCGCAATCGTCCCGTCGAACACCTTCGTCATCTTCGCCACGCCGCCGCTCGGCACCGCGTCGAACGCCGTCGGCATCGCATCGGGCGTGACACCGCGGGCGGCGTAGCCGAGGCGCACGGTGAGCTTGCGCGAGTACGCCGAAAAATCGCTGGGCGCCGCGACGCGCCGGAAGGCTAGTTCGCGGATGTTGCCGGCAGCGAACCCCACGCGCTTGGCGGCGATGATCTGCATGTTGCGCGAGTAGGGCGCCGACAAACCCGTAGCCACTCCGGTGCCGCCCTCCAACTTGTCGTAGCCAAAGCCGGAGGGGGCAACGCTCGTCTGGCTGTGCGCCAACCCCGCGAGCAAGAGAAAGGTGAGAATCCGCAGTCGCATGACACTCAGTCTAGCCAGTCTCTCGGTCGGCTCAGACGGTGTTTCTTGCGCGACTCTGCAAAGGTCGCCTGCAACAAGCTGGCCGCGGGGAGGATAGCGTCGCACAATCGCTGCCATGGCCAAGACGTTCCTGCTCGACGGCACCGCACTTGCTTATCGGGCGCACTTTGCATTCACCGGACGCGACGGCGGGCTAACGACCGCGGATGGACATCCCACATCGGCCACCTACGGCTTCGTCATGACCCTGCGCAAGCTACTCACGCGCGAGGACCCGACGCATATCGCCGTCGCATTCGACGGGCCGAGTGAGAAGCTCGATCGAACAGCGCTCTACCCGGAGTACAAGGCCACGCGTGCCAAAGCGCCGGACGAGCTCAAGATGCAGTTCGATGACGTCCGCGCGGTGGTCGAGGCCTATGGCATTCCGATCCTCGAGATGGACGGCCAAGAGGCCGACGACGTCATCGGTGCGCTCGCGGTCCGCTGTAAGAAGGACGGCGACGAAGTGTTCATCGTCAGCTCCGACAAGGACTTCATGCAGCTCGTGGATGACGCCAAGATTCGCCTCTACGACATCAAGCAAAAGGGCGGCAACCAACCCACGATCATCGGGCCGGCGGAGGTCGAGGCAAAGTTCGGCGTGCGCCCGGACCAGATCGTCGACCTGCTCGCGCTCATGGGCGACAGCAGCGACAACGTCCCAGGTGTGAAGGGCGTCGGGGTCAAGACCGCGGCGCTGCTCTTGCAACAGTTCGGCACACTCGACGCAGTGCTGGACGCTGCCGACACGATCAAGAAACCGAAGCTACGGGAGAACCTGCTCGCTTCGCGCGAAATCGCGATCCTCTCACGCGACCTCGTACGCATCCGGACCGACCTGAGCTTGCCGGTTACGCGCGCGGAACTCGAGCGCAGCGAACCCGATCGCGAGGCTATGTTGGCGTTGTTCACGCGGCTCGAGTTTCGTGGTCTGGCCAAAGAACTGCGCGAGCAACTCCCTGCCGGATCGGGCGCCACGAACACTCCCGCCGACTATCGTACCGTGCAAACTCTGGCCGAATGCCACGCCCTCGTGCGCCGGCTCGAATCGGCCAAGCGGTTCGCCTTCGATGTAGTCCAGGAGGCCGGACCGAATGGCGAACCCCGCGTCCTCGGCTTCGCGTTCTGCAGGAGTCCCGGGCGGGCATTCTACGTTCCGCTGGCCGGCCCGGACCTGCCAACCGACCACGAGCGCGAGGGCTGGATCGAGGCATTCCGCCCCGTCCTCGAGAGCGCCAAGCACGTCATGTTTGGCCACGGCGTCAAACAGTCGATCAAGGCCCTACACTCCATCGGCATCCGGTCGCTCGGCGTCGATTTCGACACCGAGCTGGCGAGCTACTGCATCGCACCTGGGACTCGAAAACACGACCTGGCGTCCCAAGCGCAGCACGTGCTCGACGTGCGACGACCGCACCTGCGCGAACTCACGGGCACCGGCCGCAAGGCGCTCCGCGTGGCCGAGCTCATGCTCGACGTCCTTGGCCCGTGGGCGGCCGAGGGCGCGGACCTCGCGTTTCGGTTGCGACCTCCACTCGAAGCCGAACTCGACGAGTTCGGCGTACGGGAGCTGTACGAACAGATCGAGCTGCCGC
>CAYSWE010000559.1:0-3120 GCA_964434515.1 uncultured Phycisphaerales bacterium
GACGCGAACGTGCGGATTCACATCGGCAGGACTGCCGTCGAAGTAACCGCGATCCTGAATCTGGTCTTCGTCGACGAACTCCTGGGGCAGCGTCGCGACAGCGAGGAGGCGCTCCAGCCGAGTGAGCACGCGGCGATCCGCAAGTCGCTCGAGCAGTGGTTTCGAACCAAGCACAAGGTCACCGTCGATGGCGTCGAGGTGACACCGCGCTACCGCGGGTTCGCGGTTCAGGAACCGGACTCGAAGCTCGTGATGATGTTTCCCCGCTTCGGGACTCGGGCGATGACGCAGATTCGACTCGATATGGACTACCCAGCCAAGGCCCCGCCGCGCGAGGTCGCGATCGTGTGGGGGGCGTATCCGCCCGATGCTTCGCGCGCGACGGCGGAGGGTGTGCCGTTGGTCGAGGTCACCGCGACCCTGACCGCCGGTGCGACATCTCAGGAGGTCGTGTTTCGCCAGAGCGAGCCGGAGTACGTTTGGCGTCGACCGGTCGTGGACGAGAAGGATCGCTTCCTCGCGGTTCCTCAGCCCGCAGCGGTGCCGACCATGAGCGTACCGCTGTTTTCGTTGGCGATCGTTTCCATTTGTCTTGGTGTCGGTGTTCTGTTCGGGTTTGCCAAGGGGTGGGCGTATGTGCGCCGACCGCTGCTCTTCGCGATGCCGGTTGCTCTGGTTGCCGCGTTTGGTGCGCGACACATCGGGCGGGTCAAGATCGCGCGCCCGTTCGGTGGGGGGGTGCACCTGCCAAGCCCGGCTGAGGCCCGCGCGATCTTTCGCCCGCTGCATGCCAACATCTACCGTGCTTTCGACTACACCGATCCGAGTGATGTATACGACGCCCTCGCGCGCAGCGTGGCTGGCGACTTGCTGGACCGCCTCTACAACCAGGTCTACCAGAGCCTGGTCCTGCAGGATCAGGGCGGGGCGCTCTGTCGTGTGCAGTCGGTGGATCTCTTGGAAACCAAGGTCGAGAACATCGGGGTTCTGGATGGCCACACGTGCTTCCACGTGGTGGCGCGGTGGCGTGTCAGCGGACGCGTGTCCCACTGGGGGCACGCGCACGAGCGCACCAACGAATACCAGGCCCGCTATGCCGTCGCTCTGCTCGAGCCCGGATGGCGGATCGCAGACAATCAGGTGCTGGCCCAGCGTCGCGTCGAGGCGCGACCCATGGCTCCGGTGACCGAGGGCAAGTGATCCAGATTCAGGAGCTTCGCTTCGGATATGGAGCCGGACAGTTCGAGCTCCACATCGACGAACTCGAGCTTGCCACCGGCGTGCGGGCAGCCTGCATTGGCCCGAGCGGTTCGGGAAAGACGACACTGATTCAGCTGATCACAGGGATCCTCGTCCCGGCGGCCGGCCGGGTCTTCTTGGCGGGCCGCGAGGTCACGGCGATGAACGACGCCGAGCGGCGCGCCTTGCGCATTGGTAGCGTCGGGATGGTATTTCAGGACTTCGCCCTGCTCGATTACTTGTCGGCGCTGGACAACGTCTTGCTGCCCTACTTGGTAGCCAAGCACCTGTCGCTCACGCGCGTGGTCCGCGAACGCGCCCATCGGCTTGCCGACGCGCTTGGCATCGCGCCGGTCCTCGGGCGGCGGCCTGAGCGGCTCTCCCAGGGGGAACGACAGCGTGTTGCGGTGTGTCGTGCGCTCGTCACGGAGCCCCAGCTCGTGATCTGTGACGAGCCGACCGGCAATCTGGACCCAGCGACAGCGAGTGGCCTGTTGGATCTACTGTTCGATGCGGTTCGGTCCCAGGACGCGACGCTCGTCGTCGTGACCCACGACCATGGATTGCTCGAGCGGTTTGATCGCGTCGTGGATATGCGGACGTTGATCGCGGGTGGGACGCGGGCGTGACCGGAGTCCTTCGCCTGGCGTTGCAACGCGTGCGCTACGATCGCCTGCGGACCTGGATTCTGGCGGCGTGCATTGCCGTGCCGATCTTTATCCCCGTGGCGGCGCACGTGGTCACAGCACGCTTCGAGGCGCAGCTTACGCGGCGCGCGGATACGACCCCTCTGGTTCTCGGGGCACGCGGCAATCGCTTCGACTTGACGCTTACCGCGCTCTGGTTTCGTGCAGGTGAGCTGTCGGTCTTGCCGTTCTCCGAGTTGGAGGCGCTCAACGACCACAGATCTGGCGTGGCGATTCCGTTGCACGTTCGCTTTCGCGCTCGTGGCCGACCGGTCGTTGGCACGAGTCCCGAGTACTTCGAGCGGCGGCAGCTCCATGCCGTGCGCGGCGGACTCCCCGTGCGACTCGGCGAGTGCGTGTTGGGCGCGACCGCTGCGCAAGCGCTCCATCTAGGGCCCGGCGACACGCTGTTCTCGGACCAGCGCGAGGTGTACGACATCGCCAAACCGCCAGCGCTCAAGATGCACGTTTGTGGTGTTCTTGGTCGTCGTGGAACGCCGGACGATGATGTTGTCTTCGTCGACGTAAAGACTACGTGGATCCTCGAGGGGCTGGCGCACGGCCATGACGCTCCGGAGCGCATCGACCCGGCCTTGGTCCTCGGTCGTACAGGCAAGGGCAGGGTCCTGCTCAGCGGCGCGCTCATCGAATACAACGAGGTTACGCCCGCCAACGCGGCGTCCTTTCACTACCACGTCGACTCGTCCCACCTACCGCTCTCGGCGGTGCTGTTCTATCCCGCGACTGCCAAGGCCGGCACGATGGAAAAGGCGCGCGTGAATGCGTCGAAGACCTACCAGATGCTCGCCCCGAGCGAGGTCGTGCAAGAGCTGCTCGCGTTCGTGCTGCGCGTCCGGGCTCTACTGGACGGGCTCGCGTTCGTGCTCGCCGCGTGCACCGCGCTCATGACGATCCTGGTGATCGTCCTGTCGGTTCGCATGAGGGCGCGCGAGATGGAGACGTTGCACCACATCGGTTGCAGCCGGTTTGCAGTCATCAAGCTGCATGCCGCCGAGGTTGCTCTGGTGGTCGCGGGGAGTATCGTCCTCGCGGGAGCGGGCGTGTTGCTGACGCGCCTCGTGTTTCCCGATGTTGCCTGGTTCTTCTGAGCGTCACGGTCCATGAAGTTGTTGCCCAACCTGTGGTTTTCGCTGCTCGTCGTCCTCTTGTTGTGTTCGGGCTGCTCCGAAGGTGG
>CAYSWE010000560.1:0-3101 GCA_964434515.1 uncultured Phycisphaerales bacterium
GGGCGAACCGACTCGGGATCGCCATGACGGCAGGCCTACGCGCCGTGATCGGCGGCCGACCGTGAGGCTAACGATGCTTCCGCAAGAGAGCTCGGGCATGTTCGACCCGAATGGACACGGCCAGCGTGGCCATTCCAAAACTCCGCGTCGCGATCCCGATCACACGCCCGTTGCGATCCACGAGCGGTCCACCGCTGTTCCCGCCGACCAGCGGCGTCGTTGTCGTAATCGTGGTCTCGATCTTGCGAACCCGCCCCACCGCCGGGCTTGAGACGGCGCGCACACCCTCCAGCAGCCTGAGCCCCCGCGGGTAGCCGATCGCCAGAACGGGATCCAGCCGGCGCACGTCGTCGCTGGTCTCGGCCAGCAAAACGGCGACCACCGGCGCGCGCACGGCGCAACGCAGCAGCGCCAGGTCTCCGTCGTCGTGCGCATGACAGAAGAGCCCATCCTTGCGCAACGCCTCGGGTCGCTTCCCGAACGGCAGCTCGGCGTCCGGCGCGAGGCCGACGACCTGCAGGCTCCCGTCCGAGGTTCGAAACGCAGTCGCGACGATCGGTTTGCGCTTCCGGCCAAGCACACGCGCTCCCTCCGGCCATGCGAGAGTGACGACGCTGTCGGCTGCAAGCGTGTAGCCGGCGGCGATGAGATCCAGGGCCTTGCCGCGGAAGCGCCAGGGTTGCAGCACGTGCTTGTTGGTGATCGCGAGCCCATCGTCCGTCACGAAGAACCCAGTTCCGGTGGCCGACATCCGCCGAGTTGGCTTGCTCCGATGACGCAGATCAAAGCGCGTAAGCACAAGCAACAGCGCTGGACGCACCTGGCCGTCTAGGGTCTTGAAACCCGTCATTTCGTCCGGCTTGCGGTTGGCACGGTTCCACGCGAATGCACAGGTGAGCACGACGAGCGCGACAACGACGAGGCACCACCGTCGATCGATATGGGCATGACGATGCGCGCTGGTTTCGGCTTCTTCGAGCACCTGCGCCAGACAGGTGCGGGAGACCGAAAAATCGTCGACGAGCCGCTCGAAGAAGCGACGTTCCGAGTCCTGCAACGTGCCGTCGGCGAAGGCTATGCGCGCCAGCATTTTCAGCAGGGTCAGTTGGCGCTGCGGATCCTCCGGAAACTCCGCCACGCACCGGCGACAGATTCGTCGATAGCGCTTGGCCTTACGCACGGAGATCCCCAGATGCTGCGCGAACCGATCGAGAACGCGGCGCTCGGTCTCATGGATCCGGCCATCCGCCCGCGCCAGCTGGACCAACTCGTGGTAGGCAAAGCGCGAGGAGTCGTAGGGATCGGACATCGAAAAACCCCAGTAGGACAGGAGCGCGCCTCTAACGCCCGGCCCGCATCGTCTTCCAATCCGAGCCGTTCAGCGCGGGGTCCGTGTTGGGATCGTAGAGCAAGTCGTTGGTGAGCAGGTACTCGCCGTTACCGTTCGCATAAACGTTCTGATAGAAGCTCGGGGGCTGAACGGTGCCTCCGCCACCCGGAAGCGAGTAATCGTTCGTCTCGCCGATCGAGTGGATGAGCTTGCGGTGCGTCCGATCACGGATAGCCTCCCGGCGGCGATGCCCCTGCGTGCTCATTTCGCGGATTTCGCGATTCGCGTCGGCAATGATCTGCGAACGCTTGGCGGCGGCTCGTGAGGCCGCGATCGCACCCTTCAGCGCAATATGGCTCAGCTTGGCCTGGTGCTCGGCACGCATCCGCGCCCACTGCGGATTCACCCGAAGCGAGTTTGCAATCGAAAGCAACAGAGGCAGACTGGCCTTGAGCTTCCCCGCTGGCGCCCGATAGGAAACGGACGGGTCCACGCTCCAGAAGATACTGCGCCCCAGCAACGGCGATTCCGACGACTGGAAGGTCGTGCCGAACACGGCCAACTCTTCCCAATCGCGACCCTCGTGCGTGTAATGCAACTCGATCGCATACACCTTGGCGTCCATGAAGTTGCGAATCCCCAGGCTCGCATCCAAACCGCGGCGATTCCAAAGCTGCCGGCGCAGAGGCTCGATCTGACGACTGAGGATCGCCGTCAACTCGGGGACGACCACGGCATTGACAACGCGGATGTTGGTGGCGCCCGGGTAGGACTCCGGCAAACCGCGCGTCTCGACCCAGCGCTTCCAGCCAGCAAGGGACGTGGGCATATAGACAATCGGAAATCCCTTGTCAGCGCTTCCTTCCCGGGGACGCGGTATCCCGAACTGCCGCGGCGGCTGAATATCCTTGGCGGTAATACTCGGCCCCAAGTGTACCTCGCGCCCATCGGGAGCCTTGATCTTGATATCACGACTCGGAAGAACGCTGAAGAACTCGGGCCGCGCCCACCAAGCACCGCCCTCGACGGTCCAACCCTTCGGGACCAGAACGGTATGCGACTTCATGTTGCGGACACCACGATCCCGCAGCGTGTGTCGAACCATGAGAACCCGCGCCGGCCGGCCACGCGTCGAACGCGGATCCGTAGGCGCACTCCCCCCTTTCGCGCGTAACCGATACTCGCGGTCGGCGCTCACGAGCGTCATCAGGTCACCGCGAAGCTCGGCGTGGAACTCGAAACTCTGTTCCCCGACGCGGAACGAACCCCGCAGCGCATGGCCATCGGCCCGCGCCTGCACCGGATAGTTCTTGCTGCGCAGGGAGAGCTCACCGCGGTATCCCTTGGCGACACTGCCGGCCAGAATCAGCCGCAATGCGTCGCCGACAAAGCTCCGCGCGAACGGATCGGTCACCGCAACAGCTCCCAGCGGATTCCGAACCTCCTGGCGCTGATCCGGGAGCCCCCGAGGAATGAGAGTATCAGGGCGACCACGCCCACTTGCAGGTTTGGCTTCACGAGGTTCTCCACTCTACACGCTCGACTAGCGCCGGGCTTCTCGAAGCCCGGCCGACAAGTCCGGTATGCCGGTAAGTCCGGTATGCCGGTATAAGCGAGACGTTCGGGAGTGTGTGCCCTGTGAAGTCGGAAAACGCAGGCAAATTCGTGGCCTGACGCAGAAGTTCAGCACATATCTTTGGTGCTCCTGCCGTTTCCGTGGGTCGCCTCGGGGCTGGATCGCGCGATAGCAGCGATCTAGCGTTGCGAGGGG
>CAYSWE010000561.1:0-3093 GCA_964434515.1 uncultured Phycisphaerales bacterium
TGGATCGGGACGCAGGGCAGGCGCACCGCGCTGCGCCCTCTTACGGGGATCCGCCGCCCGCCGCGCGACGCCGGAAGCGCTGCGCTGTAGCGAAGCTCTGACGCCAAGCTTTGCAGAGCCCGGGTCCCAAGGATCGCTCGGATGGCCCTGCAGTGCACCGTGAGTGGAACGCCACGTCGCCCCCACGCAAGTGTCTCGACGTCGCCACTGGGGCGCCGGACACCGACAGCCAGGTAGCGCACTGCACGACTCAGACTCGGGAACCGAAACTTGCCATCGCTTGGAATTAGCACAGCCATAGGGTAGACCTCGCGGATGAGTCCGTACGCGTTCCTATATGCCGGAGCCACGTAAAGATCTTTCCCAGCCACGCCGCTCAATCGGACGACGCCTTCGACCGTCCCAGCAAGAAGCCCGACAGATGGCGCATTATCGACAACCGTCTCATGCCCGGGAACAACCCGACAATGACTCATTGCGGGTTCGAGCCGCCATCGAACGGCCTGCTCGGTCCCAAGCTCGTACGCTCCAGGCGGAAGGTTGTACCAGCACAGATCCGGCCCCTCCCTGAGCGGGACACGAACCCTACCCAATCGATGTCGGGCCACGACCGCGTCGCCGGGATCTCGGCGCCATCTTACCGATCCCAGGTTCTTGCGCAGATCCACCCGAAATACGGAGTCCGCACTGTGTGCAACCGCCACGCTTATGCCCGCTATGCGAAGCTCGATCGCATTCGTCCACAAGGTAAGAGCGACGTTCGCCCGTCCTGGAACTTCCAACGTGGCAATGTGTGACTTCATGTGGTCCAGACTGAACACATCCACAGACACGCTTTGGCGCTCGTCGGCCTCCAGCTCGAGGGATGCGCATCGACTCTCTGGCTGAAGTCGGATGGCCGCGTTACCAAGAAGCCTCGCTGCCGGAACACGCTGCGTTTGATAGCCAGACACGCATAGGAGAATTGCCTTCGGAACGTCCGTTGCGTCAAGCTTTGCGCCGGTGTGCCAAGCCAACGCTCCTACTCCAGTTGTTACGCCTTCACGTTGCGTGACGATGACATCGCTCTGTCCAAGGCCATCCTGGATCCAGTTTGCGCTGTAGCTCTGGTTTGCGACCGGTAGTCCAGTCGTGCAGTCCAAGACGCGCAAGTGCTGTATACTCGGAGAGTGTACGGTCAGTCTTGTATCGTGAAGTGTGGTAAGTCTTCGGACGACTCCACCGTACTCCGCCGAGAATCCATTGCCAGTGACAGGTGGACCGTGTTCGACGGATATCGCGTACCAGCCGGATGCTAGCGGCTGTTCCGAACGCCCGGAGGCATCGAGCGGCAGGACGATGCGGGGCAAGCCGATGCAATCGATCCATCTCAAGACTACTCGACCCCGGTAGGGTCTACCGTCATCCTGCATTACGACAATATAGCAGGCATTCTTGCGGACCGTGACATCAAGCCTCTGCATTGGTACGTGTCTAACGGGAACCGAAGTATAGCCTCGCCCTACTCCATACACGAAGACCGGCTCCGCCAGCGGGGCTCGTACTGTCCCAGCAGCATCGCTAGTCCCAAGGATTACTGGGGCGGGACTTGTCTTGGATACCGGGATTGCGTAACACGCGATTCCGGCGACTGGGCGATCAGAAGGGTCCAGGACTTTGATCGTGACATATTGGCTGGCGCGGAGCCGAATCTGCCATTTTACTCCGGTCGGCGGGCACACGACTCGCTCTTGCCGGTACCCCGGAGCCGTCGCGGTCGCCACTGCTCCGGGAGCAAGGCCATGCGACACGAAACGCCCCGTGCTATCCGATGTCCAGGTCGCGCTCCCTGCGATGACTGCGCCTTCTACCGGCGATCCTGTTGCGTAGGAGACAAGACGTCCACATCGATAGTTGTCAGCAATCAGCGCCGCCGCAATCAGCGAGCGACTTGGCGTGGCACCGCCTTGCTTGTGCGCGGCCAATGCGGAAGCTTGCCTATCGGGGACGCTGGGGCTCGGCAGACGCACACCAATGTCGACGATGTGCGACGAACGACACACAAGTAAAGCGAATGCCGCGCCGGCGAGCGTGATGATCAGGAGCGCCCGCGCTCTACGCCGAGAGTCCACACCAGTCATGGAACTACGCTCCGCGCGAGAACTTGGTTCGAGCGCAGTCGCTCGAATGCGAATGGCGCAGAGACCTCACTTAATGCGGCGTCATCGTTCCGCTGGAATCAGACGTCGCGCCGATCGGCGCGCCGGCCGGCGTGTACCCGGTGCAGTTGAACCGTTCCCAGTCATAGTTTTTCCCGTTCTTTGTGAAGATATAGTAGGTATTCTTCGGGTCACCATTGCGGTAGACTTGATAGTAGAAAAAACTGTTTGCCGCACCAGGTTTCCATGCCAGGCCCTTGTCGATGCCTCGGCGTCGCGTTGCGGCAGGTCAAGCCGGCCGCTGGCCAACGGTTGGCAAGAACTGCAGAGCTCAACCCGCCCGCGTCCGTCGCTGCGCAGGTGCCGCATGGGGCAGCGACCAAGCGACCGGCGGCAAGTAGGCCCCTCGCTTGTCGGCGCGCGCCTCTCGCGAATGTGGCTTCCAAACCCCTGGACTCGCGGCTCGCCACGCGGGATCCTAGTGGTGTGAGCTTCTGAATCTCATCCGTCGGGTGAGTTTTCGAACTCGCGGGAAGAATCTGTGCTCGGCATCCGTCCGAGCCCCGCGATTCGAGTTCTCCCCCTGAGCCGCGAGGTCAACTCCCCATGGCATCTGCCCCGTGTTCCCGATTCGGGCGCATCGTCATCGCCGCGGCGGTGGTGCTGTTCTTTGCCCCATCCTGCAGTCAGAACATCGGGCGCGCGTTCGACCGGGATTTTGGCGGCGGCGGCGGCCGTGGTGGCGTTGCTGTGCAGCTCCCTCCGGACGGCGGGATTACGCGCAGCACGCGGCCGAAGACTGTGCTGGCAGCACCGAAGGGGGCGGGGTTCCCGGTTACGACGCCGGTCGTCGTGCTGTTCGATCAGTCGATGAGTCCGGAGAGCGTTCGTGCCTCGACCGGCGAGGAGCCGACGCACCTTTATGTTCGTGCGCAGAGGACGACGCGGGCGTTGC
>CAYSWE010000562.1:0-3068 GCA_964434515.1 uncultured Phycisphaerales bacterium
CACGCTCTCGTCGTCTTGTCGTAGCTGCGCATGTTGTGGCCGGCGGTCGCGAAGCAGTTCTTCGGAGAGAACAGGAACGCCGTTCCACGATAGATTCCCGACGGAAAGACGAGGCGCAGGCGCGCGATGCGTTTGTCCGTGATCAGCGTCCGGCTGTCGCGGCCACAGGCAGTCTCGGGCACGACGTCGGAGACATCGCCGACCTCGACGGCATCGATCGCGTAACGGTTTTGCCGCGTGCGCGGTCCGGCCCACAGCCGGACACGGAGCGTGTCGCCATTGAAGTAAGCAGACGTGCCGCCGCGACCGATCATGGCGGCGTCCAGCATCTGACGGTCGCCACGGGCGAGCGCGACGATCTCGATCCAACTGCCCGGCCCAAGCTCGACCTTGGCGAACCGCAGACTGATCCAACGGGCACCGCGCACGTGCACGACATGCTCGTCGACGACCGCGGCCGCAGGACCCGCGTTGTCGCGCCGGGGCGCTTGGTAGGCGTAGGCCCGGGTGTGCCCGATCAGCTCGCGATCGACCTGGGCGGCGAGACTCGTCGCGAGCAACGCCAGGAGTACGAAGATGGCCTTGCCAGCGGACACGAGCAAGGAAGACGTCTGGGGAGTTGGCTGCATGACCGCCACAGCGGAGAACCGCGGCGCAACGTGACGACTTTGTCGAACTTCGTCGAACTTTGTCGCTGGCAAGCCGCCCAGGATCGTGGACGGTCTAGTTTTCCGACGTTCGCTCGAAACTTGCCTGTCAGCGGCCGAAGCCGAGGAGGAGGGCGTTGGTCGTATGGACAGGAAAGAGCGTGGGAAGCTTGATCCAGACAACCTGGGTGGCAAGACAGATACCGTCGAAGGCAGGGCTGTTCGGAATCGGCAGGCGCAGGGTCCATGTAGGGCTCGTGCCGACGCCCAGGACCACGAGCGGGTTTACCACGACCGAACACCCGTTGGGCAGATTCAGCGCGGGCCTCGGAACCAGATCTAGCAGCAGAAGGCGGGCGCTACGGGCAGGTCCGTGCGCTCCCGAGAACGTCATCGTCGTCCCCAGTAAGGGCAGGGTCGCCGAGAGCGTGGCGTTTTGCGGTGCACAGCTCGCGGCAAACGCCGTGACCGAGGCCCCCGGAAGGTCGAGAGCGTAGAGTTCGTGTGACAGCTGTGGTGTAAACGCCGAGAACAGCAGCCGGCAGCCACAAAGCACGAGGTTGCGCGGGTCCTGCAGGGGCACGCAGATCTGTTTCGTGCCCGCCGCCGTTCCGTCGGAAACCCAGAGGCCCGTGCGCGTGCCGTCGTTTGCCTGAAGGTAGACCCTGGAGCCGACGCTCCGCAGCTCGGAAGGAGACGAGGACGCAGTGCCCGCGCGAAGATCCTTGACCAGAACCGTTCCCGAGGCCGTGCCATCGCTCCTCCACAACTCGGTCCCACTAGCCGCGGTGCTCGCAGAGAAGAACAGGGTACCACCGGCGCAGACGAGGTGGCTGGGGCTACTCGATCCAGGTTTCCGGAGGTCTCGGACCAGCCGGGTTCCACTCGCGTCATGGACGTACAGCTCGGCGCCGAGGAGCTGAGTGCTCGCGACGAAGAAGAGCTTCTTGCCGCAGGTCGTAAAGAAGTGGGGGAAGGAGGATCCGCGGGTGTTGATGTCCTTGACCAGGACCGTCCCGCTCTTGGTGCCATCGGATTGAAAGAGCTCGACGCCTGTGCGGCCTGCATTCGCCGAGAAGAACACGGTGCCGAGATGGCAGAACATGCCGGTAGGAGTGCTTCTCGACGAGCCCGGGTTGAGGTCTTTGACGAGCACGGTACCAGCCGTCGTGCCGTCGCTCACCCAGAGCTCTGCACCATGCGCGCCGTCGTTGGCCCCGAAGAAGGCCCGGCCGCCTGAGGCCGCAATGGACGTCGGCAGACTTCCAATGGCACCGGGGCGAATGTCACGTAGGAGGAACGTCCCCGCGCGCGTGCCATCCGAGGTCCAGATCTCCCCACCGTGCGTACCATCGTCCGCGCGAAACACAACTCGCTTGCCGATACAGACGATATCCCGGATGTCGCTTCCCCTGCGCCCAGTTGCACGGATGTCCTTCACGAGGCGCGTTCCGGCCGTCGTGCTATCGCTCGCCCAGAGTTCGCGTCCAGTAACTCCGTCGTCGGCTGTGAAAAACACGAGTGAGCCGCAAGCGACGAAGTCACGCGGACACGATCCCCCGCGCGACCGAATGTCCCTAAGCCGCACGGGCTTGCCTCCCCCATGCGAAATCCAGGGCTCCTGGCCCGTATGACCGTCACTCGCACTAAAGAAGAGAATGTTACCGCGCGAACAGCACATCCCGCTCGGAGCGGAAGGGGCAGGCCCTGGGTTGATATCCGCAACGAGCCGACAGGTCTGCGCAGCCAACGTTGCGGCAGCCGGGAACAGCGCCGCGGCAGCCGGGAACAGCGCCGCGAGAAACAGACACCGAAGATGCCCTACGTGAGATAGCGACTGGGATGGTTGGTGCAGCATGCCGTGCTCCTTGACGCGGATCCGACAGCTTACCCCTCATACCGTAGCCGCATAAGCCCCTGCAGACCGGAGCCGCGCCGGTCCAACCCGACGACCAACCCACGAAGTAGTGCGGCACCTGACGACGCACTGCCGTGTCTCTCGACAGGTGCGTCCGTGGCCCTCACGCCACCCCCACCACCCCTTGTGGCTCGCCGCCACATTCCAGTTGGCATGCCGCATGCGAAGGGCCAGGTGCGAGGCGGTGCGGCTCGACATCCGGACTGCACGTTCTCAAGGGAGTTTCGGCATGTCGAGATGGAAGTGGTTCGCAGTGTTGCCTCTGCTCGCGGCAGCGGTCGTCTTTGGGCCAGCGCTCTTGGACGCCGGTAAGAACTCGAGCACCAAGCCCGTGGACGGGATCTTCCGCACGGGTGCAACGACCGGCGACGGCGCGTTGACGCCGACACTGGTACAAATGAGTGCCGGCCTCGCAATCGTCCTCGGTCTCGCTCTAGTCGGCATTTTGGTACTGCGACGCCTGCAAGCCAGTCCGCGCCCTGGACAGTGCCGCGAGATCGAGA
>CAYSWE010000563.1:0-3057 GCA_964434515.1 uncultured Phycisphaerales bacterium
AAGTTTGTCCAGCGCGAGGTTGCCGAGATCCTACCGACGCGGGTCGTGCCCGAGCTGCGCTTCGTGTTCGATGAGTCGATCGAAGGCGCCGCCCGCATGCAGGAGCTGATCCGCAAGGTGCGCACCGAGGACGAAGGCGCCGCCTCCCCAGATCCGAATCCACCTGACTCCGGCAGCCCCGGGAGTTCCTGACGCGAGCCCTCGTCCGGCAGCGGACGCACGTTCCCTTCGGAGACACTCATGACAAGAACGCACCACCGGCTCACGATGCTGGCCCTGTCCGTCGCGCTTCCCACGCTTGGCCTGCGCGCCCAAGACCAAGCAACCACGGCGCAGGCCCAGGAAGGCGTCGACACGCGCTCCCGGGCACAGCGCGTGCTCGAAGGACTGGCCAAGCTGGGGTCCTACGAATGCACGCTCACGACCGTCGCGCGGAACCCGTTGCAAGCACTCCAGGGCGGCAAGCGACGCTCGAAACACAAGCTGCACGTGGTCCGCGAAGCCGACGGCTTGATCTGCTGGTCCAAGCAAGACGGAAAACAGGTCCTGGCCCGCCGCGGGGGCTTTTGGACCATCCGCGACCGGAACGCCAACTGGATCCCCTGCCGCAAGCCCGAAGGCAGCGTCTGGAAGCAAGCATTCCTGGCCGACCCAACCTTCTTGTCCCAGCGCCTGTTACATGTGTTACCCAAGGCCGAGTGGACCATGACCTCAGGGGCGCTCGATGAAAAGCCCGTGCGCGTCTACTCGACCAAGATCGGGCGCAACGAAGCCGACCACCTCGTGCGTTGCGGAGCGCTCCCGGATGCGGACTCGGGCGCACTCGGCATCGGCAGGGTCATCATGATCCAGGCTGGCGGCGGCGCGGCGTTGCCCGAGCCCAAGCGACAGTTCGAAATCTCGATCTTCGAAGACCCCAAGACCAAGCTCCCGCTCAAGATCGAGGTCCGCTCGTTCGCCACGGGCGGCCCCCTTGCCCGCGTGCAAATCGGTGCCCCTGGTGGCATCTTCGGTCAGACCGACGAGGACGAGGACGAAGACGAGGACGCCGATGACAAGCCTAAGAAGAAGAAGCCGGCCATGACCCTGACCTTCGAGTTCTCGGCCGTGGGCAAGGCCAAGGCGGCGGACCTAGACAAAGCCGGCCGCGCGCTGCTCCACGACAAGTAAGCTCGAAGAGCCTCGATGGGGTCCCCGCAGTACCGCACGGTCGTCGGCGAGCTGCGCCACGAAATCGACAAGATCAAGGGATCTCGTTTCATCGCGACCATCGCTCCAGCCGAGTCGGTGGACGCCGCGACGGCGTTCGTAACTAGCGTGCGCAAGGAGTTTCACGATGCCCGACACACCTGTTGGGCCTACCGCATCGGCGATCGCGGCGAGACGTTTCGCTCCAGTGATGACGGCGAACCCTCCGGCTCGGCTGGCAAACCGATCCTGGCGCAGGTCGACGGCCAGGGGCTTTGCTACGTGGTCGTCGCGGTGACACGCTACTTCGGCGGCACCAAGCTCGGCGTCGGCGGCCTGGTGCGCGCCTACGGCCAGGCCGCCGCAGAAGCCATCGCGCGCGCGTCGATCCGGACGGTCGTGCTCACCAGGCGCGTTCGCATCGAGCACCCCTACGAATGTTCGAGCGCGATCGAAGCCCTGCTGGCAGCAGAGCACCGTCGCCCCGCCGCCGCGGACTACACGACCAGCGTGCGCCTCGAGTTCGACATCCCCGAGGACGAAGTCGATTCGTTCGTGTGCCAAGTGCGCGACCGCACCGGCGATCGCGCGACGATCACCGTCCTGGACTCACCCGCGCCATAAGGCTCCGCGAGCCGCCCGCGCTCAGGGCCCGTACTTGCGCTCGCGCTCGGCATCGAGACGCACACGATTCTCGAGGTACACCTCGACCTCGCGAATGTAGTCCGCCATGTCCTCGCGCAGACGCTGGCCGAGGTCGTCTGCATGGGCGCGCAGGGCGTCCTGCCAGGCTCCGTCAGGCCGCACCCAGCTATGCGGGTGGATCAGTGTATGGATCTGCTCGCGGCCGCCGAGCTTCGTGCAAACACATCCCTCGCGCCAGTGAAAGCCCGAGTCGCCGAAGTACGGCATGTCCCGCACGAGCGCGCGTTGGTAGGCGCACGGATGGTCGCTCGAGATCTCGCCGAGCAACGGTCCTTGCGCTGGCTGGTGCTGCGCGATGGTCTGCGTCTCGAAGCCAACGAGCTGCTCGAAGGTCCGGATGTCCTGCCGGGTTCCTTCGACCGGATCCTGACCTAGCTCGAGAAAGAACCCGGGCTCGTAGTGCAGTCCCACTTCGTGCCCCAGCGCCGCGACTCGCTTGACACTCTCGACAACCTGGGCGTCCATGAGGTTGTAGAACGGCGCATGCAGTCGGTAGTAGTAGGTCGTCTCGACGCCCTCCTCCTGCTCGATCCTCGCCATGGCTTCGGCGGCCCAGGGAGTGATGTCCACATCATGGCGAATCAAGAAGAGCTTGCGGTCCGGGACGCCAAAGGCCACGTCGCGCACTTTGGGCAACCAATAGCCGAGCGCCGCGGCCTTACGAAGGATCTCTCGGTAGTGCGCCGCGCTATACGCGTGTTGCATCGTCATCGTGGCTCACAGCCATCCGCCAGGATAGGTCCAGGTGCGCGGCTCGAGCCGCACACCGTGCTTACGCAAGAACTCGCGAAACGCACTGCCGAGCGGCCCGAGCGGCCCGCGTATCCGGGAGCCGGAGAGGTCGATGCCGGTCAAGGAACCGTCGAGGTCGTCCCAGCCGTCCGTAGGAGTCCGACTGCAGATCCGCACGTCCTCAGCGAATCGCTCAAACACTACGGTCGCTAGATTCTCGGCCAGATGCAGGCGATGCCGCGCGCCCTCGTGGTCGACGACGAGCTGCCGCTCATCACCGTCGACACGCACGCGGATCGCAAAGCCGCGCAACTCGAGCTGCTGCGCGAACTCTTCGACCAGCTCCTGAACACAGCGCAGCCGATCAGGGCCCGAGAGTGGAGCAGCGGCTTGCTTGATGTCGACCGCCGGAACCCCGCCCCAAAGACGCCC
>CAYSWE010000564.1:0-3022 GCA_964434515.1 uncultured Phycisphaerales bacterium
AGCGTAACGCGGCGAAACGCGGCCCCAGACCAGGAACTCCCTGACCATGCCGGGAAACCCTCCCGTCAGCCCGCAGCGCCGAGCGAGCGGGCAACGCGCTCGAACACCGGTGTCGCGTGATCGCGTAGCTCACAAAAAATCGGATCCTCGGCGAAGCCGCCCATGCCAAGCAGCATCTCGGGATGGACCAGCTTGACATCCATCCCGCCGGCTTCGGCCGCCTCGACCGTGACGTTGCAGGGCAGCATGAGCCCGACCCGCGGGTCGTGGTTGAACGCCTGCCAGGCGAGCTTCGGACTACAAACCCCAAGGATCACATACTCGCGAAAATCCTCGCCGAGCTTCTCCTTGAAGGTCTTGTGGACATCAATCCGTGTCAGAACGCCAAAGCCCTCGGCCTTGAGCGCCGCGCTTACCTTTTCAATCGCATCCTCGAGGCCGACGTCGAGGTGGAAATCGATACTCATCTGCATGTCTGGGTCTCCTTGCTGGTCCGGGACGCAAGGGACCATCTTGCCGCGATGGGTTCCCGGGATCGATCGCATCTCCCGGGTTTCGACGGCGACGCTCAAGGCAGTCCCCCCGACGCGCCGACGGTCCCAAGGTACGCTCAGACACAACGAAGGCCCTCATGTCCACGATCTGTACGAGCACGCTCGGCCTCTTGCTGTGCATGCACTCACTCCCGACCACTCCGCACCGAGTCGCGACCCAACGACGTAGCTCGCAGCAAAGGGTCGAACTCCTGACCCAAGACGCCCTCCGCTCGCTCGGTTCGCTCGAGACTCGCGCTGCCCGCTTGCGACCCGGCGATGTGCGCGGCGCCAACGCGTTGATGCGCCGGCTAAGCATCGTCGCCAACAAGATCAACGGTGCCAAGGACAAACGGCATCCGAAGTGGCGCGAGGCTCGCAAACGCTACGGTGAGTTGGTCACCCTGATCCGGAACACGGCCAACAACAAGCCCGTGTCCAACAAGGGGATCGCCGGGCTGAAGAAACACGCCTACGAAACCTATGAGGCCCTGCGCAAGTCGCAGCTGAGCAGCATGGGAGATCCGGCGACCGTGGCCAAATGGCGCAGGGAACTCACGGCGCTCAGCCAGCAGCTGAACGCGATGCCGGACAAGTCGAGTCGCGACTATGGCAAGGCCAAGGCTCAGGTCGATCAAATCCATCGCCTGCTCGAGCGCGGCATCGCAAGCTTCCGAGCCAAGCAGAGCGCCGCCAAGCAGCAGGCCGGGATCGACGCCGTTCTCCTGCCGCTCCAGGAAAAGTACGGATCCAAGCATTTTCCCCGCAAGCTCTATGCGCCTCTCGAACTCACGAGCACCAAGCAGTGGGCCGCGCGGGTAGGACGGCTGCTCGGCGATGCGCCAGCCAACGGCGAGATCGCTGCCGATCTGGCCAAGGTCCAGGCGCTGCGCAAGGTGCCGCAGGCGACGGCCACCCGCCAAGCCAAGCAGCGCCTAGCGAGCATGGAGCGCTGGATCGGCGTGGACACAGTCCGCAGGCTGCGAGAGAGGGTAGACCAAGCCACCGAACTCGTGGACAGTTACGTGAAGAACGGCCAGGAGGCGGCGAGCTTCCTCATGAAGACCGACATCACCGACCCACAGCAGGTCACCACGCGACTCCTCGGCGAAGGAAGCTTCGACAACTACATGGCGCGCCTCAAAGACGGCCTGCGCTACATCGAGATCGCCCGTGCATTCGACGCCGGCCTGCATCGAACCGCCAAACGCAGCCTCGAGCGAAAAGCGCAAGAGGAGAGGATCCGCAGGGCCATGAAGCACCTCGAGCAGCTCGCCGAACTCGCCATCCACGCGATCCACATGCCGCCGGCGCAGTCCAAAGACGCCAAGCTCCTCGCCGCCGCGATCGCCGCCCTGAAGAAGAGCGGTCACGCGCGGCACGAAAGAATCGTGATCAACTTCGACGTCAAGGACTACGACCAGTGGCGCGGCAGCGCACGCCTAGACAGCAGCGTCATCCGCACCAGTTCCTTCCACTATATCTGGCGTGAGTTCCAAGCAACCACCGCCGAGAAGGAAGGCGACAACTACTGGCTCTACGCCAATCGTTTCAAGTTCTACAAATCCGCCGACCCACAGACACGGACCGGCGTCTGGTATCTGTCGCAGCGCTTCAAGACGACGCGGATTCTGAAAGAGAACATCGCGAAGTAGCGGAGACGACGGGTCAGCGGGGGGATTCCGTCCGCTCCAGATAGCGGAGTAGATCGCCGCGGCGGAAGGTTGCCGAGAGCTGCTGGAGCGACACGTCCTCGTCTCGCCCACTGCCATATAGGAGTTCGAGAGCCTGCTCGAGTCGACGAACGGAGCGAGCCAAAGCGTCTGGACCACGCGACTCGATCCAGCCTACCGCCGCTTCGAATCTTCGATGATCGAGCCCTCGCACGTCACACCTCAACTCCGCCAACAAGTCTTCGCCCATGAGCATCGCGAGAAACGCCCCGGCATAGGGCACGAAGCGCGGCGCGGCATCGGGCGGACGCTTTCGGAACCGTTCGGCGACGCGCCACAGCAGGACGGCCAGGACAACCTGCGTGCCATTGAGCTCCGGTGCAAGAATCTGGTCATAAACTTTCCCAAACAACTCGCGGGCCTTGAACTTCGCCTGTTGGGGACATCGGCGCCACACCGAGAGCACAGCCTCGGCGGCTGTCGTACTCGCGATGTCCCTAGGCCGCGCGGGAGCATCGCTGCGTTGCCGACGGTAATGGTAGCCAAGCTGCGATACGGATATCTCCAGGGCCCGCTGCCGCTGATCGTTGGAACGTAGATCACGCAGGTCGACAGGGTTCTGACTATTCGTTGCATACGTGATTTGGCGAACCAGCTCAAGGTCGTCATGCGGGACCTGATAGAGACGCACAAGCACGAAAGCCTCAGCAAGTCTCGTCGATCCGTCGCCGAGCTTCTTAAGGTGCTCCTGCCGTTTCTGTGGTCGCCTCGGCGCTGGATCGCGCGATAGCAGCGATCCAGCGATGCGAAGGGGCA
>CAYSWE010000565.1:0-3022 GCA_964434515.1 uncultured Phycisphaerales bacterium
GTTGCTCATGGTCATCGCCGTTGCCGACGCCGTGCATGTGAGCTTACGATTTCGCGAAGAGCGGCTGGTCGGACGCACTCCCACCGATGCGGCGGCAACCGCGATTGCCGAGACGATCGTGCCGTGCTTTCTCACGTCGCTGACCACGATCATCGGTTTCGGTAGTCTCTGCATCGCCAACGTGCCGACCCTCGTGCAGCTTGGCAAAGCGGCGACGCTCGGCGTGGGGTTCGCGTTCGTGTTGACGGTGGTCTTGCTGCCGGCGTCGCTCGTTCCGCTGACCCGGCTACTTGGCGAGGGGAGTTCCAAGCGGCTCGGTTGGGCCAGCGCGTTTGGACGCCTGTCGCGCTGGATGGGGCACTTTCCCCCGAACCTCGTGTTGTCGGCAACGGCGGTCGTCATCGTCGTGACTGGGTTGGCCGCGTCCCGCGTCGAACGCGATTCTTTCATGACGGAGGACCTGCGGGGTGGCGACGAGGTCGTGCGCGCGCTGCGCTGGTTCGAGGAGCGCTTCGTCGGGCAGTCGATGGCGGAGCTTCTTGTAACGGCGCCGGACGGTGACCTCTTCGATCGCGAGACCGTCGCGGAGTTGCGCGACGTGCTGGCGCGGGTGGAACGCTTCGACGGCGTCTTGCGCACGCTATCGTTCGTCGACTTCGTCGACGACGGCGTCCCGCCTGTGCTCTTGAAGGCGATGCCGCGCGAGCCATTTGCGATGTTCGATACGCGGTTCGAGACGGCACGCGCGCTGGTCTTCATGCGCGACGTCGGATCGGTTGCGGTGGAGCGCTACGTGGCGTTCGTGCGCGACCAGGCCCGGCAACTCAAGCACCTGACGATGCGTCCGGTCGGCGTGCACCTGCTCGCCAATCGACTCATCACGAGTCTCGTCGACGAAGTGGCTGAGAGTTTCTTGTTCGCGCTCGTGCTGATCTGGCTGTTGATGATGCTGGTGTTCCGCAGCTTTCGCTTTGGCCTGGTCGCGCTCGTGCCGAACTGCATTCCGCTGCTCGTGACTCTCGGCTTCATGGGGATCGCCGGGATTCGCTTGCGCGTCGTCGTGGTGATCACGTTCGCCATTGCTCTCGGGCTCGCGGTCGACAACACGATCCACATCCTCAGTCGTTTCCGCAAGGAGCAGGCACTCGGCAGTGACGTCGACACGGCCATTGGGCGCTCGCTCGAGCACGTCGGCAGCGCGGTCTGGTCGACCTCCTTGCTGTTGTTGCTCGGCTTTTCCCTGCTGCTCTTCTCTCGCTTCCAGGCCAGTCACGATTTTGGCCTGCTAGCTTGTCTGACGGTGCTCGGCGCGCTGGCTGGGGATCTCGTGGTGCTACCGGCCCTGCTCCGCAAGTTCGCGTTACGATCTACAGAATGAAGACCCTCGCTTGCCTCCTCGTGTTGGTTTCGCTCGCTCCGGTGGCCTTTGGTGGGCGCTCGGCGCTGGCCATGCCCTGTCAACAAGATCGCAAGGCTCTGCTGGTCGAGTTCGGTCGCCGCTACCGGGCCATCGATCAGAAGGACGCGGCGCAACTGGTCCAGCTCGGGCAGTGGTGCTTCTCGAAGAAGCTCAAGGGCTATGGCAACCGCTTGTTCAAGAAGGCGCTCAAGATCGATCCGCAGAACGATGCGGCGAACGAGGCGCTCGGCAATGTCCGGTTCGAAGGCAAGTGGCACACGCCGGCCGCTGCCGCGGAGCTCCGCGCCAAGAAGGCCGCGGCCGAACGAGCCGCGAAGGCTGCTGCGCTTGGAGCCACGAAAGCCGCCAAGCTCACTCCTCCCGACGAGCCCGGCAGTCGCGCCGAGGTCGAGCGGCAAGTCACCGAGAAGGCGGCCGAGGCCAAACGACTCGCTGCCGCGTATGTGACCGCGATTGGCGGCCAACCGAAGAAGTTTGACGCGGCGATCTCGAAGCACTTCGCCATCGTTGCCAAGGCACGCCCGGGTTCGGCGAAGCTGTTCGCGCAGATCGCCGAGTATGTCTATCGACGGCAGTGCTGGATCACGTTCGGGGAGAAGGACGCGGGGACCTGGCACAAGGTTGGCAACCGGATGCACGTGTTTCTCACGGACGACGCTGCGCTGGAGCCGACCATGGACTACCTGCGTCAGGCGCTGCCGCAGATCACGAAGTCGAACGACCTCGCGGCGGATGTGGCTTACATCCGCAAGCAAGAGTTGATCTTCATGTCGTATTACTATCCGCCGGTGCAGATCCACCTGTCGCCGCCGATCCAGGGGTCGGCGACCGCGTTCTCGGTGGCGCGCATGTGGCTCGAATACCACGCCGCCCCCTGGTGGGCCGAGGGGCGAGTCAACGGGGGCAAGCCGTATGACTATTCGATGATGCTCTGGATGCTCGAAGGTCTCGGCACCTGGGCTTCGCTCGATGCGGTCGGGGTCAATCGCGTCTTCAGTGTCGGGCGGTCACACTACGCGAACGAGAAAAACATCGAGAAGGACGCGGACTTCAACTACGACAACCTGGCGTTCGAGATGGTGACGACTGGCAAGGTCGATGGGCGTGCGGCGCGCCATTTTGCCGAACTCTGTCGTGCCCGCCTGCGCACGTGGCACGTGGCGGACATCGCCATGTCGTATTCCCTGGTTGACTACCTGATGCACGCCCGTCAGGCGGACTGGCGTGGGCTGATCGAGAAGCTGGCCAAGGCCAAAATGTTCCGCGTCGCGTTCATCTCCCAGTTCGGCACCTCTGCCGAGCAGGCCCAACTTGCCAAGATCGTGGACGAGACCAGGCGGGTCGGCGAGCTGAACGATCTGTTCGATCACATCGCCGAACGCTTTGAGAAGGACTGGAAGTCCTGGGTCGAGCGGGCCTACGAGCGGCGCGCCGATGATGACGACTACTACCGGCGCAAGGCGCAATTCCCCGAAGGGCTCGCGAAGAAACGCAAGGGCTGACCCGGCCGACCGGCGGATTGCCAGCCGGCGGGTGGATGGTGGTGGAGGATAGGGGACTCGAACCCCTGACCTCTACAATGCCATTGTAGCGCTCTCCCAG
>CAYSWE010000566.1:0-3016 GCA_964434515.1 uncultured Phycisphaerales bacterium
AGTCCGTTGACGGTCGTCGCTTCCGCACTTGCCGGACATATTGTCGCAGCGGACGGGGTCGCGGGGGAC
Source organism: uncultured Phycisphaerales bacterium (assembly GCA_964434515.1). GTDB lineage: Bacteria > Planctomycetota > UBA1135 > UBA1135 > CAYSWE01. The sequence continues at coordinate 70 of CAYSWE010000566.1, forward strand.
TGGGTCGCGGGGGACGGGGTCGCGGGCGCAACTCCCGAGGCAACCGTCGCGCCGGATCAGGCTCGCCAGTAGCCTGATCGCACCAGTCACTAGCCACAGAATACGCAAAGGCGACGATGAGCAAGGTCTACGATATCGCATACATCCCTGGCGACGGCATTGGCGAAGAAGTCGTGCGCGAGGGCCTCAAGGTCTTGGATGCAGCCCAGGACGTCTTTGGGTTTTCCACGAAGCGCGAGGCCATGCCGTATGGCGCCGACCATTTCCTCGCGACCGGCGAGACGATGCCGGAGGCGGCGTTCGATCGGCTGCGCGACATGGATGCGGTCCTGCTCGGCGCCATCGGCGATCCGCGCATCGAGGTAGGCAAGCTCGAGTTCGCGATCATTGCGGGTATGCGCTTCAAGCTGGATCTCTACGTCAACCTACGTCCGATCAAGCTGTATGACGCGCGTCTGTGTCCGCTCAAGGACAAGACGCCGGCCGACGTCGACATGGTCATCTGCCGGGAGAACACCGAGGGGGCGTACTCCGGGATCTACGGGCACCTACGCAAGGGTACGCCGGATGAAGTTGCGCACCAGTCGATGCTCTACACCCGCAAGGGGGTCGAGCGCATCATTCGCTACGCGTTCGAGTGCGCCAAGGATCGACCCCGCAAGAAGGTGACCTTGATCGACAAGGCCAATGCGCTGCGCGCTCAGGATCTATGGACGCGGGCGTTTGCCGAGGTTGCCGCCGAGTATCCCGGCATTGAGACCGACCACGCTTACATCGACGCAGCGTGCATGTGGATGGTCAAGAACCCCGAGTGGTTCGATGTCGCGGTGAGCCCGAATCTGTTCGGTGACATCATCACCGATCTCGGTGCCATGATCCAAGGTGGGATGGGCATCGCGGCATCCGGCAACTTGCATCCTGGCCAGGTCTCGATGTTCGAGCCGATCCACGGCTCGGCGCCCAAGTACAAGGGACAAAACAAGGCCAACCCAATCGCCACGATCATGGCGATCGCGATGATGCTCGATTTCCTCGGCGAGGCGGACGCCGCCCAGAAGATCGAAGCGTCCGTGACGGGGCTGTTGACCTCGGGGAAGATTCGCTCCATGCGGGCCGGTGATCACGCGACCGACGAGCTCGGCGACATGGTGGCCGCCGTCGTGCGATCCGACTGAGGTGCTCCGCTTAGACGAGCGTGCCGAGCGTCCCCAGCATGATCGGGCGGGGTCTCGGGCGCTGTGCGGCGACGGGACGGGAAGCGGGGGGCAGCTTCGATTTCATCATTCCTCCTGAGAATCGCGGTTGGGGTTTGAGTAAGCGGCAAAGCGTATAGTTCGCCCCGCCGGCGCGCAAGGGTCGATTCCGCTTCGTGCGACAGGCCCGTTACGAAAACAGGCACTCCCAAACTGGCGGCGCGGCACGTATGCACAAATAGAGAATCCGTGAACGACGGAGACCTCAGGAATCAGAGACCTTCGGAAGGAGACAAGAGAATGCGCATTCCCCTCTCAGCCCTGCTCACAGTCCTCGCTGTGCAGAGCACCCTCGCGGCGCAGGTGGTCATCACCCGAGCACCTGCTTCGCAGCAGAAGTCGGATCAGTCGCTGGTCTTCTACAAGGCCTTCTATCTGGATCGTGGCGTGGGCAACTTTGGTCAGGCAGTCGGTCTGTATCGCAAGTTCCTCGCGGCCTCGGCCGACTCGAAGCTCGCTTCGACCGCCGCGCACCGACTCGTCAACCTGCTCTATCGCACCGACAAGATTGACGCGGCCAAGGCAGCAGAAGAAAAGTTCGCGGCCCTGCTCAAGCAGAAGCAGCGTCAGGGCATGCGCGGCGACCCGCGCGGCGCGGCCGGACGCCAGGGGCGCGATCGCCGCCGCGATCGCGCCGGGCGCGGACAAGGCGGCACGGCCGCTGCTGGTGACTCCAAGCGCGCCAAACGTCTCCAAGCCATGATCCAGAACCTCAAGGGTCAGCTCGAGGAGGCCAAGGGCGCCGGTGACGACGGAAAGGTCAAGCAGCTCAGTCGCCAACTCGCACGGATCGAGGGCAGCCTCGAGCGAGTCAAGGCCGGTGGTGGCCGGGGGCAGGCTGGCCGCGGTCAGCGTGGCGAGCGCGGTCAGCGCGGCCGTCGTCGGCGCAAGCCCCTCAGCGAGATGACCAAAGAGGAAGGCGTCCAGTGGGCCGAGCGAATGGAAGGCATGCTTGAGCGCTTCGGTGATCGCATGGGCGAAGAGCGCGCGGCGGCGCTCGAGAAGGGCCTCAAGAAGGTCAAGGCGCTGATCCAGGCAGGCAAGATGAAGGAGGCCGAAGAATACCGCGCCAAGCACATGCGCTTTGGTCGCCGCCGCGGCGGCTGAGCCCGGATCAAGCCCCGTGCGGTGTCTGGACGATGACAACGGAGTCACGGCACAGGAGTCACGGAGGCGCCATGAAGTACGCGTTGGTCTGCTCGTTCGTCCTTGCTCTCCCCTGGCTACCCTCGGCCGCAGCGCAGACTCGCGTCGGCATACCTGACTCGAATGCCAAGACCGGGCGGCTCAACCTGGTCCCGCTCGGCGGCAAGGCGAGCGGCGCGTTCCAGAACATGCGGACGCAGATCCGTGTGCCGGCCAAGTTCCTGCCCGCCGGCGGCAGTACCATCTCGGACCTTGGCTTTGCAGCCGGCAGTGTAGGTAACTACTCGTATGCCTTGTTCGAGGTGCGCCTGGCGCACTTGGGAACGAAAGGGTTCACGACCAAGTTTGCCGACAACCTGGCTGGGCCGACGGTCGTTCTGACCAAGACCAACCAGCGCTATCGGTTCCCCCGCGCCGACGAGTTTCATCTCGTGGGGCTGACGCGCTCGTTCAAGCATGACGGCCGGCGTGACCTCGTCGTGGACGTGGTCATCCAGGGCGCCTTTTTCAGTGGCACGAGTCCCGGGAGCCGACGCAGCTCTACGCTA
>CAYSWE010000567.1:0-3015 GCA_964434515.1 uncultured Phycisphaerales bacterium
GATGGGACTCCAGGCGGAACAAGACTCGTGGCTGATATTCATCCTGGCGGCGCGGCATCGGATCCACGACTCTTGACTCTTTCGGGCGGTATGGTCTACATGGTCGCAGACAACGGCCCATCTGGAAGAGAGCTGTTCGTGGCTTTCCCAGGTGCTTCGGCCAACTCGTTTGGACATTCCTGCGCTTCCGAGAGATTTGGTCCGACACTGACCTCCAGCGATCCGGTGCTTGGAGGGTTTGTCCAAGCCGAAGGAACCAACGCTTCGGGCCATGTGGCAATCCTTCTTCTGGGTGCGCAGGCGACTCAGATCAGCCCAGTTAGCCCCGGATGCAGTTTCTACCTGAAGCTCGGAGGGTTGCAGGTCCTCGATACCCTTGCGGTTCCCAGCTCAGGAAACTGGAAACGCCGTTATCCTCTTCCCAACCAAGTCGGGTTCCTAGGAATCAAGATAACTCTGCAAGGAGCGTTCTTCAATCTGCGAGGACGGCCACACCTGGATCTCAGTCAAGGTGTGGAATGGGCATTGGGGAAATGAGTTGATTGGGAGCTGATCCCCGGTGTCCACGCGATGACGCCGCGGTTGGACAACGACAAGCTCGGTTGTCTAGCCGTAAACACCGAACGGGACCGCCGACGTCGCGGCACTTACGTTCGACAGGTCGACGCGCACGGCGCAGCGCTTCGGGATGATGCTCGGCACGCCGATCGGGACTGCAGCGCCGCCGTTCAGAACGAGTTCGACGAACCGCGCCTCGAATCGCCAGGCACATGCGCAACGCCTGGCAGCACGCCTCGTGGCACCTTCTTTCGAGGCGAAGGTTGCAGCTTCGACCACGCTCGCAATGTCGATGGTCGTGGGCCCATCGACTTCCGCTCGATCCAACGCCAGCTCAATCCTCTCGCCGACCGTGAGAGCCGGCCATGAGGCGGGAACGGGGCCGCTGAAAAGGCGTGAGACACGCAGCTCCGCCGTTCGCCCCCTGGGCTGCGTCTCCGCATCGCCGGTGCTGTATGCTGCGTAGTCTCTTCGACTCGAGGTTCGATAAGTCATGCATGGAAGGTTCGCTGCGATCGCGATTTCGTTGGTTTTCGCCATGGCGCCGCTTGGTGCGCAGGTGTCTGGCCCGCTGTTTTGGCGGGCAGGTAACCTGGTTCGGCGGCCGATGCCGCACGCGCGGCCGGCGGCGGTCTTGGATGCCCTGGTCGCCGGGCCCAGCTTGGACGAGCGTCGCGCTGGCCTTACGACCGCGTTGCCACGCGTCGAACTCTTGAGCGTTCGCCGCGAGCGCGTTGCGCTCGGTCGTGGACTCGTCTTGACGTTTGGCCCCGGGTTCGAGTCGTTGCTCGAGCACGCCGCCCGGCTCGACCGCGCCATTGAGCAGATCGCCAAAAGCGTCATCGGCGTCGCCTCTGTGAGGATCGAGCTGCGCGCCTCGGATGGCAGTGTGCGGTCGCTGGCGTCGCTCTTGGCCGAGCGCGAGGCTCCGATTGTGCGCGGTGGGCGTCGGCCGATCCGGACGAGCGTGGTCCGCGGCGCTCTGTCGGGCAAGGTCATTGTGGTCTCTCCAGGTCATGGATTCTATTGGCATCCGACGCTCGGGTGGACGACCCAGCGTGGCAATATCGGTGGACTCATTGAAGACATTCATAACAATGAGATCGCCATGCGCTACCTGATTCCGTATCTCGAGAACATGGGGGCCGAGGTTATTTCCTGTCGCGACCGCGGGGAGATCGATGTGGAGCTGATCGCCGACAATGATCAGGGGTCGAGCGTCTATGTCGAGTCCGGAGCCTGGAGTCAATCGTCTTCGGCCGGCTACAAGGGCGGGACCTACAGATTTGTGGTGACGAGCAGGCGGTCGACGGCGACCGCGACCTGGAAACGGCGTGTGTCCAAGGCTGGATATTACCCCGTGGACGTATTCTATCGGGCCGGCAGCAATCGTGCGTCGCACGCGAGATTCTCCGTGGTCCATGCCGGTGGTGCCAGCGTCGTGACCGTAGACCAAACCCGGAATGATCGCGTCTGGTTTCATCTTGGGGATTACTGGTTCGAGGCGGGTAGCGAGGCGAAGGTCATCCTCGACAACGAGAGTCCCGATCTCGGCAAGGTCGTCATTGCCGATGCCGTTCGGATCGGGGCCGGTCGAGGGTCGATCGTGCGTGGGGGCAGGACCAGCCGGCAGCCACGGTGGAAGGAATGCTGCCGCTATTGGGCCGAGTACACAGGGGCGCCGCCGAGTGTCTACAACTCTTCGAGCGGTGGAGACCACGCGGACGACGTGACGTGTCGTCCACGCTACGCGGAATGGCGCGGCGCGGACTGCTACATCTCGCTACACACCAACGCAGGCGGCGGGTCCGGGACGTCCTCGTTCATTCATAATACGTCGCCGACCACAGGCTCGGCGCGTTTGCAGGCTGCTGTGCAGTCGCAGATCGTCGGCGACATCCGACGCTACTATCGCTCGAGCTGGGTCGACCGAGGGCGACACTCGGCGAACTTCGGCGAACTCCGATTGCTCCGCACGATGCCCGGCGTGTTGGTCGAACTCGCGTTTCACGATCGCAACAAGAGCATCGACCACAACGCGCTGCATGATCCGGAGTTTCGACGGATCGGCGCTCGCGCGTATGCACGCGGCGTGTTGCGCTACTTCAACACGAGTGCGCCGTTTCCGCCGGTGCGCCCAAAGGCCGTCCGCGTTCGCCAGGACGGGCGTCGTGGCCTGCGAGTCGCGTGGGACGTCGTCCCCGGCGCGACGCTCTACGGCGTCGAGCGCTCTCCCGACGGCAAGAGCTTCGTCGAGGTGGCGCAGACCGCGGCGACGTCGTGGTCCACCGGGCCGCTTGCGCACGACGGGCTCTGGTCGTTCCGCGTGCGCGCGATCAACTCGAGCGGGCGCTCCTTCCCATCCGAAGTCCTCACCGCCGGGACCACGCACGATGGCAAGGCCGAGGTGCTGCTCGTCGCTGGATCCGGTTGGCCATCATTGGGCTCGTCGTCTCA
>CAYSWE010000568.1:0-2998 GCA_964434515.1 uncultured Phycisphaerales bacterium
CCTCACGTCCAACAACACCGACTACACCACAGGCGAGACCATCTCGGTCTCGGGCACGATGCCGAGCGGAACCAAGGTCGCCGGGACGTTCACCTTTGGCGCCAGCAACGACGGAACGACGCTCGGAGACCTCACAAAGTTCGTCAACAACCTCTGGCAGAGCACGACCGCAAAGGGCGCGACAGCGACGATCGGCAAAGACGGCAAGATCGATCTGACGGCCAACGAGCAGGGCGACGCCAACCTATCGTTGTTCATCTCCGACACGGCGAAGTCCGCCAAGTCAGGTTGGCCAACGTTCAAGACGAGCCGGGACGGAACCGGCCCCGACGAAGTGACAACATCGATCGATGTCTACGACACGCTCGGTCGTCGTCACCCGGTCACGATGACGTTCACGCGGGACGCAGCCGAACAGAACGTATGGAACCTCAAGGCCACGATGGACGACTCCGAAGGCGTCATCAACGATGACGCGGTGCTCGGCGTTCGTTTCAATGCCGACGGCTCATTCAATCTGGTCACCGACGTCAACTCGACACTCGAGTTCACGTTCGACGGGCTGGGTCAATCGCAGACGGTCCAACTCGACTTCGGCAAGCCCGCCGGTTTCGACGGGCTGACGATGCTCGGCAACAAGGCGACGGCAGCCGCCACCGACCAGGACGGATTCGCCGCGGGAACCCTACTCAACGTTGCGTTCACCGACGCGGGTGTCTTGCAGGGCTACTACTCGAACGGCAAGACACGCGACATCGACACGCTGCGCATCGCAATGTTTCCGAATCCGGCAGGGCTCTTGCGCAGCGGCCAGACAGTGTTTACCGAGTCCCCGAACAGCAACGACGCGATCCTAACGACTGCCGGCAATGCTGGAGCCGGTTCGATCGTTGCCGGAGTGCTCGAAAACTCCAATGTCGACATAGCCGAAGAGTTCGTTCGGCTCATCGAGGCACAGCGCGGATTCCAAGCCAATGCTCGCGTCATCACGACGACCGATCAGGTCCTGTCCGAACTGTTGAATATCATTCGGTAGCAATCATGGACCGGTCCCAACTCACTCTCGCGGCGGCGATGACGGCGCTCACGCACTATCAGGATGCCATCTCGAACAATCTCGCCAACGTCACTTCGACGGCGTTCAAACGGCGCGCCGGGGCATTGCGCCCGTTCGAGTCGGCATTGAGCTCGGCGGCCGCCAAGTCATCGGCAACCGACGTCGCGCCACCGCAGTACGCGGAGGCCGCCGACTTCGGGCAGGGCGACATCGTGCAGACCGGCGATCCACTGACGTTCGGCCTGCAAGGCAAGGGCTTTCTTCGCGTGCGCGCGCCCGGCAAGGAAGCCATGCGATTTACTCGCGTCGGGGAGTTGGCGGTCGGCACCGATGGCACGCTCATGACCCGCAGCGGCTACGAGGTCCTGGGCCGCGAGGGCACGAAGATCCAACTGACGAGCAGTCGCATCCGCATCTCCAGGACAGGTTCCATCCTCGACGAAGCGACCGGCAACCAGGTCGGAAACCTCGGCATCTTCAAGTTCGCCAAACCGGGTGCTCTGCGCCCGGTCGGGGAAGGAATGTATGCGCCAACCAGCGGATCCGGCCAAGCAGTCCTGGACCGATTCACCGTCGTCGAGCAGAGCGCAACCGAACGCTCCAATGTGAACAGCATCCAAGAGCTCGTATCCATGATCACCGTCCAACGACACTACGGCGCGCTGTCACGCGCGATCCGGGTTCTTGAATCCACGAACGAACAACTCATCAACCTCGGTCGCAACTAACCGCCACCACGAATTACCATGCTCAAGAGTCTCTACACTGCCGCGACCGGGATGAAGGCCCAACAGGTCTACATCGACGCGATCTCCAACAACCTGGCGAACGTCAACACCAACGGATTCAAGCGGTCGCAACCGACCTTCCAGGACCTGCTCTACGTCACGTTGAAAGGCGCCGGCCTGGACGTCGCCGACGGAACACCCAATCCGGTCGGGATCCAGATCGGATCGGGTGTCAAGCTGGCAGGGACAACCATGAACTTCCAGGCCGGCGTGCTCGAGGGCACGCAGCGCTCGCTCGATGTGGCGATCACCGGCGACGGGTTCTTCAAGGTCCTGCTCGCAAACGGCACCGAGGCGTTCACACGCGACGGACACTTTCAACTCGATGCCAATGGCCGACTGGTCTCGGTCTCGGGTCATCCGCTGCAGCCGGAGATCGTGATTCCACAAGACACGATCGGTATTGGCATCGGCACCAACGGCGAGGTCACGGTCCAACAGGCCGCGAGCCCGGACGTAACGACGACGCTCGGACGCCTACAACTCACACGCTTCATCAATCCGGCTGGCCTCGAAAAACAGGGCAACAACCTCTACCTCCGCACATCCGCAGCCGGAACCGGCGTCGAAGCCCCGCCTGGCAGTAGCGGAATCGGTAGCCTGCAGCAGAGCTTCCTGGAGCGCTCCAACGTAGAAGTCGTCAGCGAACTCGTCAGCCTCATCGTTGCCCAGCGCGCCTACGAGGTGAACAGCCGCGCCATCAAAGCCAGCGACGAAATGCTGACACAAGCCACGACGATCCTGAGGTAGTCATGATCCCCCACAACCCGCTCCAAGTGGCAGTACTGCTCGCCGGATGTCTCGCCGCGGGGCTCTCAGCCCAGAGCGAGCCAGGCAAGAAGAGCGACGTGCCGCGGCAGCCGGAACAACCCAAGGTTCGCGTCGCCCTCGCCAGGCAAGCCGGCGTGCCGGGCCGTGAAATCCTGCTCGGCGATGTGGCGCGGATCACGTCAACCGACGCGGAACTCGCGCGCTCGCTCGAGACCGTGCTGCTCGGCCCCGCGCCCAAGGGCGACTGGGCGCGGCGCGTCACAGCGGCCCAGGTTCTGCGCGCACTCGCCGATCGTGGCGTCGGCGTGAGCGCGATCGAGCTGGGACCAATCCGCACCGTGGAGGTCATCGCGGCGACAACGTCGGTCAGCGAGCGTGAGGT
>CAYSWE010000569.1:0-2996 GCA_964434515.1 uncultured Phycisphaerales bacterium
CTCCATCGAAGAGAAGATAGACATCCCTGAGAGTCGCAAGGACGACTTCCGCCGCGAGATCATGAACTACATCGGCGCGCTGGCGGTCGAGGGTAAGACGTTTGACTACCGCATGAACGAGCGCTTGCACAAGGCACTCGAGCTCAAGCTATTCGAGGATCAGAAGGACTCGATCAAACTCACGAGCCTGGTCTCGACGGTCGTGGACAAGGATACGCAGGAAAAGATCGAGGTCGTCAAGTCGCGGCTGATCCGCGATTTCGGCTACGACGAGATCTCGGCGACCGATGTGCTCAACTACGTCGCCAGCATCTTTGCCCGTGGCGACGCGAAGCCCGAGTAGCGTCGCAATCGCCTTGGTCTAACGCCGGGCTTGGAGCGGACGGTTTCCTGGTCAGGCGCGCGTGCTCCCGGCTACGCTAGAGGTCTCCATCGACCGCTAGCGAGAATCCACATGGCGACCCTTTCCGCGTTTCGTTCCACCGCATTCGTCGCCCTCTTGCTTGCAGGGCTCCCCGGAGAGGTCTCGGCATTCCAGTCGAAGCCGCATCCGCCGACAACGCGCGCTACGCCGATCTTCAAGGACGGGCAGGCGCAGGTGGTCGAGGCGTTTCGCAGGCGCGGCGACTGGATCCAGCACGATCTGTGGGTCGCGACCGAGTTCGATTCGGATGGGAATGGCAAACCTGATCGGGTCCACGTCGACGTCACCAGGCCGCGGCAGACGGAGACCGAGGGGCTCAAGGTTCCGGTCGTCTATGAATCGAGTCCGTACTACTCCGGGACAGCGACGGGAAACCGTCGCTACTTCTGGAATCCCAAGCAGGCGGTCGGTGCCGTGCCGCCGAAGCGACCGCATCCGCCGCAGATTCGCGCGCGAACGCACCGCCCGTTGATGTCGCGAAGTCTGGTTCGCACCTGGGTGTCGCGTGGGTTCGCGGTCGTGCACTCGGCTTCGCCGGGGACGGGGCTGTCGGATGGATGTCCGACGATTGGCGGCAGCAATGAGGCTCTGGCACCAAAGGCGGTGATTGATTGGCTCAATGGTCGCGTCGCCGGCTACACGACTCGGACCGGGAAGGAAACCGTCCAAGCCTCTTGGTGCACGGGCAAGGTCGGTATGATCGGCACGTCCTACAATGGCACATTGGCCCTGGCTGCAGCGACGACCGGCGTGCGGGGGCTCGAGGCCATCGTTCCGGTTTCTCCGAACACGTCGTACTACCACTACTATCGGTCCAACGGCCTCGTTCGTCACCCGGGTGGGTGGACCGGTGAGGACGTGGATGTGCTGTTTGATTTCATCGATAGCGGTGATCCGCAGCGCCGCAAGTATTGCGAATGCGAAGTCCGGGACAAGGTCCTTGCCAAGCACTTTGACCGAACCACGGGCGACTACAACGCGTTCTGGGCCAGTCGCAACTATCGAACGCATTTGGGATCGGTCAAGGCGGCAACGCTGCTGGCTCATGGGCTCAATGACTGGAATGTCATGCCCGATCACAGCATCGCCGTCTATGAGGAGCTGAAGCGGCGTGGCGTTCCGGCGCAGATCTTTCTGCACCAAGGCGGACACGGAGGTCCTCCACCCTTTTCGTTGATGAATCGCTGGTTTACGCACTACCTCTATGGCGTGCAGAACGGCGTCGAGAAGGACCCGCACGCGTGGATCGTGCGTGTCGGGGACTCGGACGTGACCGGGTATGCGGACTATCCGAACCCAGCGTCGGCGATGGTGCGGCTGTCGTTGGGCAAGGGTGGGACGGGTGTGGGCAAACTGCTCGCACTCGGGCGGGCCGCGTCGCGGCCGAGCCAGGCAAAGGAGAGCCTGACCGACGATGTCGCGTTGACCGGTGCGCAGCTGGCCATGGCCGAGAGTCTGCCGCACCGTCTGCTCTACGGCACGCCGGAGCTTGAGAGGCCACTGCACATTTCGGGCAGACCGCGGCTTCGCATTCGTCTCGCGAGCAGCGCGCCTGCCGCCAATCTCTCGGTCTGGCTCGTTTCGTTGCCGTGGACCGAGGGGGGGCGCATCACCGACAACGTCATCACACGTGGCTGGGCGGATCCGCAGAACCACGCGTCACTGAGCAAGGGCGAGCCGCTGGTTCCCGGGAAGTTCTACGACATGCAGTTCGATCTTCAGCCGGATGACCAGATCGTCCCCGCCGGAGCACGGATCGGTCTGATGATTTTTTCGAGCGACCGCCAGTTCACGCTCTGGCCGCCGGCGGGCACCAAGCTGACCGTGGACCTGGACGCCACGTCACTGGACGTCCCGGTGGTGGGGGGGAGGCGGGCGTTCGTCGGCGCCACGGGAGGACGCTGATTTTGTCGACATGCACCGAGCGGGATTCGGGCGCGGATGCCAAGCGTTGGGCGTTCGTGTTGTGCGTTTCGTTGTGTGTGGGGCGGCTTTCCGCTCGATCACAGGGGCAAGGCAACTGGTGGATCTGGTTCGCAGGTCGCGAGTCGAAGCAGGGGCAGGCACCGACGCTCCGGTTGCGTGCGAAAGCCGGCAAGATCTGGGCTCTGAAGGCGGCTGCGGACGCGACGATCCTGGCCTACCTTCCAGGTCGGGCCTTTCCGACGATGACGCACCTCGCGGTCGGTGCGCGTGATCAGAACCGCTCCCTGATGCGCTTCGACCTGCCCAAGAGTCTCGAGGCCAAGGATCTCCAGAAGGCGGTCCTGGTTCTCGACCTCCATCTCTCCAACATACCGCCTAGCAAGAAGTTCGACTTGGCAGTGCATCGCGTGCTCGGTCCGTGGGACGAGCGCAGCGTGACTTGGACCACACAGCCCGGGACCGACCCGAAGGCGTTTCGATCCGTCACGTTCGAGCCCAAGGCGCAGATCGTGGAGATCAACCTGTCAGGACTGGTGCGCTCCTGGCTCGCCAAGCCGGAGAGTCAACATGGGCTCCTGATCCGACAGGCCGGCCCCATGCTTCCAAAGGTGCCGTCCAAGAAGCGATTGATCGCCGACCTCAGGAA
>CAYSWE010000570.1:0-2966 GCA_964434515.1 uncultured Phycisphaerales bacterium
AGCGCGGCGGCGACGATTCGTGCCGGCGAGCCGATTCGCCAGCCGCCGAAGCGTCCTGTTTGCGCGCAGGCCGAGGCGCGACGCTTTGACGCCTTGATCGGCGCCTGGCGTGGCAAGGGCTGGCGCACGACGGACGAGGGCGAGCGCGAAGCCGTGACTGCGACGTTCCGTGCGACGAGTAGCAATCGTGGCTGTGCGACTCTCTGCTTTCTCGATGTGCGTCCCGTCCCGAGGTCGGGCGTGGGTGTTGTGCAACGATCCTTTGAGGCATGGGCGTTCGAGCCGGATCGCAAACGCTGGGTCGCTCAGACCTTGGATGATCGCGCGCCGCGACTCTTCTTGCTGACGGGCGGCTTCGAAGCTGCGGACGCCGGAAGTTTCGTGCGTACCGACGCCGCCGGTCGACCCTCCCGCCGTACGCGTCGGGTTCGCTACTCGCAAATCCGTGGGGGCTCGTTCCGTTGCACGCACGAGCGTTCGACCCGGCGCGGGAAGCGCTGGCAGATGGCGCTGTCGCTCGACTTCGAGCGCGTCGACTGACCAACGCGTGCAGCACCTCTGCATACAGAGCTATGCACCGTGCAGGCCATGGCACCGCTGAGAGGCCCGAGTCACCGGGCCTGACCAGTTTCTTGCTAGCGGCACGATCCTTGGTGATGCAGGTCGCTCGATGCGATCGTTCCCCACACTCGTCCTTCTCGCGGCGTCGATCAGTGGAGTCTTGTCTGCGCAGGGCAAGCCTCCTTCGGAAGAGACGATCGAGTTCTTCCGGCAGAACTGCTCGAGCTGCCACACCATCGGCGGTGGCCGGCTCGCTGGCCCAGATCTCAAGGATGTGACCAAGCGGCAGAAGCGCGAGTGGTTGCGCAAGTTCATCCAGGACCCTCGGGGGACCATCGATGGTGGCGACCCCTACGCGCAGAAGCTGTTCAAGGCTGCCGCGGGGGTCTACATGCAGCAGGTCCCGGGGATCAACGACGCCCGCGCGGACAAGCTGCTGGACCTGATCGAGGCGGAATCCGTCGCCGCGAAGCCGCTCTTTGCCGGCTCTGCGACGAGTGATCGTCCTCTGACCGACGCCGACATCCAGCGCGGTCGTGGGTTGTTTACCGGGTCGCTGTCACTCGCGGGCGGCGGTCCGCCGTGCATCTCGTGCCATACCGTGCATGAGCTGTCTGGCTTTGGTGGCGGACGGCTGGGTCCGGATCTCACCAATGCCTACGCGCGCCTCGATGGGCGCAAGGTCCTGGCTGCTTGGCTCGCTGCGCCGCCTTCGGACGTCATGCGCCCCATCTACAAGAAGCACCGGATCGAGGCAGAGGAGCGCCTCGCTCTCGTGGCTTTCCTCAAGAAGAACTCCGAGGCCGGCGAGGAAGCCTCGGTGCCATTGCTCGAGTTCGTGTTGGCCGGTTTCGGCGTCGCCGCGCTGATTCTCGTCCTCTTCGATTTCCTATGGCGCACTCGCTATCGCGGAGTGCGTCGGTCCATGGTCAAGGGGCGGCTCTCTCGGAGCCAGTCATAAGGAGCCAGTCATGAAGAGTGGCAAGAACGGAAAGAACGGCCAGGACCGGAATCCATTCATCAGCGATTCTGTCGATCCGCAGGCTCGTGCATGGGAGCAGTTCTATCGCAATCGCTGGCAGAGCGACCGCATTGTGCGTAGCACGCACGGAGTCAATTGCACCGGATCCTGCTCGTGGAATATTCACGTCAAGGACGGAATCGTCACGTGGGAGATGCAGGCGCTGGACTATCCGAAGATCTCAGACGAGATTCCTCCATATGAGCCGCGCGGTTGCCAGCGAGGTATTTCCTATTCGTGGTATCTCTACAGCCCGCTACGGGTCAAGTATCCGTACATACGCGGTGCCCTGCTCGATCTCTGGAAGGAGGCGAAGGCTGCACATGTAGACCCCGTCGACGCCTGGGCCTGGCTCATGAGTCAGCCCGAAAAGCGTGCCCGCTATCAGCGTGCCCGCGGCAAGGGTGGGCTCCGTCGGGCGACTTGGGACACGGTGCTGGAGATCATCGCTGCTAGCACGGTCCATACCGTCAAGAAGCATGGGCCCGACCGCGTGACTGGCTTCTCGCCGATCCCAGCGATGTCGATGCTCTCCTACGCCGCCGGCTCTCGCATGCTGCAGCTAATGGGCGGCGTGGGACTGTCGTTCTATGATTGGTACTGCGACCTGCCAAACGCATCGCCCGAGGTGTGGGGCGAGCAGACCGACGTCAATGAATCGGCGGATTGGTTCCGCGCCAAGTTCCTGGCCGTCATGGGCAGCAATCTCAACATGACGCGAACCCCTGATGTGCACTTCGCCGCCGAGGCGCGGCACAACGGTTCGAAGATGGTCGTCTTTGCTCCCGACTTCAGTCAGGTGTCCAAGTACGCTGACGAATGGATTTCGCTCAATGCGGGCCAGGATGGGGCTTGGTGGATGGCTGTCAATCACGTCATCCTCAAGGAGTTCCATCACGAAAAGCAGTCCGACTTCTTCCTCGACTACTGTCGCACTTACACCGACTCCCCATTCCTCGTCGAGCTCGTTGCCAAGAAGGGCGACAAGAAGGCTCCGCTCGAGCCTGGCCAACTCCTGCGCGCCGGGCGACTGAAGCAATACAAAGACGAAGAGAACGGCGAGTGGAAGTTTCTCCAATGGGACCGGGGCGACGGTCGCGTCAAGATGCCGCTCGGCAGCGTCGGTCATCGCTGGGGCAAGGCCAAGGGCAAGTGGAATCTGACTGCGAAGGATGCCGTCGACGGCAGCGACATCGATCCGGCCCTGACGTTCCTTGGCGAGGGGGATGGGACGGCCCCGATCCGTCTCGACAACTTTGCCGAAGGTGATTCGGTCGTCCGGCACGTGCCGTATCGCGAGGTCGAGACGGTCGATGGCAAGGTCAAGGTTGCGACCATCTACGACGTGCTCATGGCCCAGTATGGTGTCTCCCGCGGACTCGAG
>CAYSWE010000571.1:0-2955 GCA_964434515.1 uncultured Phycisphaerales bacterium
CACCGCGAGCGAACGTTCGGCAAGACGCCCCGCGGCGTCGAGTGCCAGCGCGAGCGCCGCGAGCAAGGCATCGCCGTGCACGACCGATCCGTGCTCGTCGACGAAGATCGAGCGATCTCCGTCCCCATCGAGGCAGATGCCCAGCTGGTAGCCGCCGGCCATCAACTGGCCGGCAAGCGCGCTCGGGTGCAGGGCGCCACAGTTGGCGTTGATGTTCGTGCCGTTGGGGACGGCATGCACGGCGTCGACGTCGGCGCCGAGACTGCGCAGCATGTCGGGCACGATCTCGGAGCCGCCGCCATTGGCGCAGTCGACCAGAATGTGCGTCGAGGAAAGGTCGAGCTGGCGAAACGCGTCGCTCAGGAACGCGCGGTACTGCGGTGTCCGGGCTGCGTGCGCGTGCGTTCTCCCGGGCGTGCGCGCATCTTCTTGGCCATCGGATCGGGCGAGCCGTGCCTCGATGCGCTGCTCGAGTTCGTCAGCGACCTTTGCGCCGCTGGCCGAGAAGATCTTGATCCCGTTGTCACGCGCTGGATTGTGCGACGCCGAGATCATGATGCCCGCGGAGAATTTGCCAAGGCGCGTCTCGTGTGCGAGCGCCGGTGTCGTCAGGAGGCCCGCATCGGCGACGTCGACGCCCTCCGACGTGAGGCCCGCCGTGAGCGCGGCGGAGATCATTCCCGCGGACTCGCGGCCGTCGTTGCCGAGCAGCACGGGGTTGGCCTTCTCGATGGCCGTGGGCTTGATGAGGCGGCCCAGCACTGCGCCGATACGGACGAGCGTTGCTGGATCGAGTGGCGCGACGTTGGCGATACCGCGGATACCATCCGTCCCGAACATGCGAGGTGTTGCAGGTGTGGTCATGGGCTTGCGACTCAGGGAGACTTCCGCGTGATGGATACCAGCGAGACCGGCTGGATTCTTAGATCGCGTCCGTCTCGGTAAAGCCGTTCGTAGAGGAAGAAGTGAGGCTCGAGGTGAGCCACGAAATCTGGTTTGGTCGGGTCGAGGTTGGCGTCGATTCGCTGCAGCCGGACGATGCACCGAACGTTGTCGGCGACCCATTTGCTCGCCGTCTGCGGATTGCGCAGCAGGCGTGACAGCTCCGGGTCATAGCTGCGAACGTCGACCTGGACCGTCTTGTCGATGCGAAAGTCGGTGCGGGCGAGTGGCGAGCCTGTCCAGTCGGGCCAGACCTTGACGGCCAGTCCTTTGAACAGTGCGGGTTCGGGAGCCACGTAGATGGTTGCTGTCGGCAATCTAGACGTCACGACCCCCTTCTTCTCGAGGGCCTCCTTGAGCCGCAGCTCGACCGAGACAGGCTCGCGCTGATCAGGCGCTGTGCTGACGAGTTCCTCGAGGGCCTTGGTCAGGTCCATGACAAAGACCTGGGGTTGCTTGCGGATCGCGTCGAGCTGCGCCTGCGGACCAGACAGAACGACGTTCGGCGGTTGAAAGCGCAGGCTGTCCCGGAACAGCCGATTGTCCCAGGCCCCGTCGGTGGGTGTCTGGAGTAGCGTGTTTTCGTGCGTGAGCGTCAGATTCATGGACGCCGAGCGTTCGAGCACGAGAGTCAGCTCCGAGGGCTCCATCTTGTCGATGTAGTGGGTGAGCACGCCTGCCGGGTCACGCAGATCTTTGCGCGTGAACTTCCATTCGAACACGCTCGTGCTGAGGTCGCCCACCACCTGCTGCGGTTTGACGTCGACGATCAACCTCAGGTCCTCGATCGTCCGGAGGTAGGCGCCCGGCGCGGTCACACTCACCAGAACGGTGGCGTGGGCGTAGTCGAAGATCTTGTTGCTCGCCGTCCGCATCTCCGTGACGGTCAGATCGGAACTCGGCGTGCGGATGATCAACCCGCGCTCCGGCATCGGGTCGTCGGGCGCGATGAAGTGGACCGCCAGACTCGGTCTCTCTTCGCGCGAGACCCGTTCGTTCAGGTAGATCCAGTAGACGATGGCGAGCGCCAGTGATACCGGTAGTGGCCAGTGCCTGCGCCAGCCCCGCTGCCGTTCTTCGCGACGACGCGCCGCCTCGCTGCGGTCGTCGATTGCTTCACCCTCGGCTGTCGGCGGATTGGGGATCGGGGGCGCGTTCGTCGGAATCCTAGGCATGGACCGCCTTCCCCAGCGCTTCCGATGGTGCGCTCCCGAGTCCCAAGTGTGATTTCAGTTCGGACTCTCGCAGGTTGGGGTAGAGACGTCCCTCATAGACGACCGAGATGGCACCCGTCTCTTCGGAGACGACGACGATGAGCGCGTCGGTGTGCTCGGAGAGGCCAAGCGCGGCGCGGTGCCGCGTGCCGAGTCGCTTGGAAATCGTCTGGTTGTCCGAGAGCGGAAGAACGCAGCCGGCACCGACCACACGGTCGCCCTGCACGATGACGGCGCCATCGTGCAGAGGGTTGCCCGGGAAGAAGATGGCTTCGAGGAGCAGGTGGTTGATCTCGGAGTCGAGCTGCGTCCCCTTGAGCGTGTACGGCACGAGCGATGCGACTTGCTCGATGGCCAGGATCGCTCCGATGCGACTGCGCGCCATGCTCTGCACCGCGCTCAAGACCTGTTGCATGACGCGAGTGTCGCGTTGCCCGCGCAGGATTCGGCCGAACAGCTTGCCGATGACTTCGTTGTCGCCGATGTGGGTAATCGCCTGCCGGATTTCCGGAGCAAAGATCACGATGAGCGCGATGATCGCGATCTTGAAGATCTCGTTGAACAGTGCTTGCAGGTGTACGAGCTGCAGGCTCTCGATCAGCACGAAGAAGAGGATGAAGACGGTGCCAAACAGAATCGTGAGCCCGCGAATCACGCCGGTTCCGCGGGTCTCCAGCAGAAACCTCAGGACGATGTAGAAGATTCCTGTGAGGATCAGGATCTCCAGCACCATCTTGAGAGTTTCGGTCCAGTTCACTGTGGATGTACCACGGACTGTTAGGTCAGGGAGAACGGAGAA
>CAYSWE010000572.1:0-2935 GCA_964434515.1 uncultured Phycisphaerales bacterium
TGACGGATGAATGGATCGCTGTCCTTCAGCATGGGTACCAGATAGGGCGTAACGTCTTTGTTGCCCGAACGCGCCAGCTCGTCGACCGCTTGCCAGCGAGCTCCCGGGTCATCGTCGTCGAGTTGGTCCACGTTGCGCCCCAAGGCCTCGGGCAAAGAAGCCGCAGCCCGCGGCTTGGGCTTGGCGCTCGCTGCGTCGGCCGGCACGGGCTGTGCAGCGAGCTTGCGGCGCAGATCGACGAGTGTCGCGTCGATCTTGGAGATCTCGGCGCGAACGTCTCCAAAAGACCTGGCAAGTTGCGTCTCTAGCGCACCCTGACGGCTAGCGACGTCTCCCAACCGCGTGCCAAAGCTCGCCAGCCGGCCCGCAACCGCGCCAAATCCCATCCCAGGCTTCGGCATCGCACCTTGGATGTCGGCAAGCCCGGCGCGAAGCTTGTCGAACTGCGACCCGAGCCTCATCTCCACGCCATCGCCGGCGCTCTTCGTGTAACTGCGAACGATGTTCTCGTAGCCCTGCGCCTGCTCCTCGAGCGCCGCAAGCCGTCCGGCCAAGGCGTCCAACTTCGGTGCGGGATCCCGGTCGCGCAGCTTGCTGTCCAGGTAAAGCGCCGCGCCGAGGATCGCAGTAAGCAGCACCACGGTCGTGAGCAGGAGACCGACGCCGCTGTTCCGAGCGCTGGCCGGGCTCGTCGCGGGCGCAGCGGGTTGCGGCGCGTCCCCGAGCAGCTTGCTCAGGCAGCAAGGGCCGACGGTCTTGCCGTTGGCGACGCGGGTCAGCCCCGTGTCGAGGTCCTTCTGCGGGATCGAAACCCCACAGAGGTCACAGAATTTGAGTTCGACGATCGCTGTGCTGGTCATCCGGCCTCCGATTGGCTAGGCGTTGGGGCGTACGCCCATGATAGCCCCGCCGCGGACGTGCGGTTACGCACTAACCGACGAACGCCCGGCCCCTACCGCCCCTGCGGCGCGGCGAGACCGTTCTTGCCGTTGAACCAAATCTCCTTGCTCTGGTTCTTCCACCAGTCCTTCCACTTGGCGATGGACGCCTGGCGGTCCATCGGATCCGAGGCGCGGTGGTCGTAGTCGAAGCTGTGCTTGGTCGTGCGATGCAGCGCGTCATAACAAAGGTAGCGCACATGCGGCAGGTCCGAGTCCAGCCCATGGATCAGTTCGGGAACCATCGAATAGTCTCCCAGCGTCAGCAGCGTCCGAGCGATCTCGAGGCGCGTGACCTCGTTGGGCTCGTTCTTGCGCTGCTGCAACATCGGGATCACCCTCCGGTCGCCCATGCGTCCGAAGATCCATGCGATGCTGGAGCGAACCTTGGGATCCTGATGGTCCATGGCTGCCAGCAGGCTCGGAACGGCCTGTTCGCCGGCCTGGGCGAGCCAGAGCATGTTCTGCAGAAGTTCGCTCTTGTGCTGATACGGGATCTGCTGAACCCGCTCGTCGATCATCTCGCCCATCAGCTTGCCGGGCTTGACGAACGGCGACTTCTTCGCAGTGGTCGCGCAGCCGGAGAGAGTAAGTGCAAGGCCAACGGCCAACAGGGTGATTCCGCGCTTCATGCGTCGCGCTCCTGGAGCATACGAAAGGGGGGAGGTTGCCCGGCTGCTATCGTCCCCCTCGCACCGGGGCTTGAGCCAACTCGGACCGATCCGGGCCCGAATCTGCGCCGGAGTCGGTCGGCCGCAGACCGAGCAACCGGCTGTATCCCTTGTGTTTTCTGGCCTGCGGCGCGATTTCTGGCTTGCAGGGTCGTTCGCCGAGCGCGTAAATAGTCGACATTCTGGCGCCGACAGTTCGGTAATTCGCGCAGGGCACTCCCGGAGGGTTGAGAATGAATAAGGCAGAGTTGATCGCGGCGGTTCAAAAGCAGATCGGAGAAGACTGCTCCAAGGCACACGCGGAGCGCACCGTCAACGCGGTCCTCGATGGCATCAAGGGCGGCCTCAAGACGGACAAGGTCGTTCAGCTCGTGGGCTTCGGCACGTTTGCCGTAAAGGACCGCAAGGCGCGCACCGGCCGCAACCCTCAGACCGGCGAGCAGATCCAGATCAAGGCCTCGCGGACCGTGACCTTCAAGGTCGGCGCGAACCTCAAGGAATCCGTCTAAAGGAGTCCGTCGCCGGGAAGCCTCGACAAAACAGCTAGCCGTATCAGACTGCCAGGGACGGCTGGCGAATCCAGCCGCCGCCCAGCACGCGCTCTCCTTCGTAGAAGACGGCGGCCTGACCTGGAGCGACGGCATCCTGCGGTGAGGCGAAGGACACGACGACGTCGCCACTCGGCTCCACACGAAGCGTCGCCTCCGCGGCGTTGTGCCGAGCACGAATCTGGACGCTGGCGCGCAACTTTGCGCCGGCGGCTGGCGGCTCCGCGAGCCACCGAGTGTTCACGACCCTACAGTGAAGCGCTGCGAGTTCGGCCCGCTCGCCCAGCACGACCTCGCCGGTGGTCGGCCGGACCTCGAGCACGTAGTGCTTCGCGCCGAGTGCCGGCAATCCCCGTCGCTGCCCGATCGTAAACCCCTCAAAGCCCTTGTGCGGCCCGAGGTCACGCCCGTTCCGATCGACGAAACGCCCCGGCGTCAGTGCACCCTCCGCGCGCAGTAGATCCCGATAGTCCCCGCTCGGGACAAAGCAGATCTCCATGCTCTCCGGCTTGCGTGCATTCGGCAGGCCGGCAGCCTCCGCGAGCGCGCGCACCTCGGCCTTGGTCCGCGCGCCGAGCGGGAATACCGAGCGCGCCAGTGCGGCCCGATCGATGCCAAAGAGGAAATAGGTCTGGTCCTTGCTGCGATCCACCGGGCGATGCAGTTGTCCGTCGACGATGCGCGCGTAGTGGCCCGTGGCGATCTGCTCGGCGCCGACGGCGTCCGCGAACTCCAGCAAGTGGCCGAACTTGAGGTCCTGGTTGCACCGGATGCAGGG
>CAYSWE010000573.1:0-2929 GCA_964434515.1 uncultured Phycisphaerales bacterium
GCGGGCCAGGTCCGCAACAACGCAGCCGAGTTCTTGGTATCCGCCGTGGGTCGCAGGTCGGAGAGATACACCAGGCGATCCGATTGCATCTCGAGGATACGGATCTGTGCTACCGGGATGTGGAGGTCGAGATCCTCGTGAAGACGAAACTCGAGGCCGCTGCGTGAACCACCGGAAACTAGCAAGCCATCAAGCCGACGCCCATCGCTCAACTGAAGCACGGCACGCAGCGACGACTCGTCAGGCGGAGTCACCGGCACGCCGCTCGTCCCGCCGAAGACAACGCCATAGAGGCGAGCGAACGGGACACGCGCCTGACGGCCGGCACGCTCGACCAACAGCACCGGCCCCGAGTCCACCCCGACGACCGTGCATGCAACCCGTTGGATCTTCCCGTTGGGCTGAAGCAGACAGACGAAGTCGTTCTCATCCGGAGGATGCGCGAGCGCCGCAGCGAAACCACCATCCGACTTGCCCTTGGCAACCGCCGGCCGGGTGCGAAAGCCAAGGACGTAGGCGCGCTTCACTCGGCGATGTGCTGCCTTTGCCAACGAACCCAGCGCCAAACGAAACTCGAGGGTTTCGCGGTCTCCCCCCACGCACAGCCCACGTAGCCGCGACCCACTACGCAGCTGCACAAACGCCGCAAGAGAGCCAAGGGGCTTGGCCGACGGACGGACGGAGTTCTCCATCTGCCACAAGCGCCGCAGCGTCAAACTCCAAGCCCGCTCGCTGGCGGCGATCGTCCCGCGGATTCGGCCGTCGCCGATCTTCCACTCCGAGACAACGACCGAGTCGCCATGAATCGGACGCACGCGCATGCCCGAACGAAGCCCTGCATCAGCAGGCCCCGGCAGCGACGCCCCGGCGACCAGCAAATACGTCAAGACTGCGAAGACACTCACCTGCATACCGATCCATGCCTGCGCCGCGGGTGGTCCCGACCCGCCCGGCTACTTGACGTCACCCGGCTACTTGCCGTCGCCGCTGTTGACGCGCTTGTAGTACTGCTCGAGCAGAGCTCGGTAACGCTCGGGCAGCTTGGTCTGCAGCTCGTTGAGGATCTTGGCCCGATCGCGATCCGGCATGCTACCCCAGCGGTCCTTGACGCCACGCGAACCATGCAGCTTGCCAACACGACCTGCCCCACCAGGGAGCGACGACTGGTTGGCCGGTCCAGTCGGAATGTTGTTCCCACTCGGGCTACCGCCGCCCTGCTGCTGCTTCTTCTCGAGCTCCTCGATCAACTGCGTGAGTTTCTCGAGGATGTCGAGCTGCTTGACCTCAACGTCCTTACCGGTTTTCTCTTTCCTCAAGCGTCGCTCGCAAAACTTCATTTCGTCCGCGATGGCATGCAGGGGGCTCTGCCACTGGGCTTTGAGCTCCTGCAGGAGCTGTGTCGCGTTGGCGCGGAAACGCTCCGGCGCATCCGGATACAGCTGTAAGAACGCATCGAGATTCAAGATCGCCGAATCGAGCTGCGGGATCAGGGACAGGCTGTAGCCAAAGTAGAACGCAGCCTCGCCATCGAGAAACGACCGGCCACGATCGGCGCGGATGAACATTTTGAGTTCCTCGGCGGCACCCTCGGGGTCATCCTCGTCGAGCAAGGCGCGCGCGAGGAAGTAGCGTGCATGCGCGCGCAGCACCGGATCCGCGTCCTTGGCTGCGATGAGCTTGGCGAGTTCGAGAACACCACCAGGTTTGCCATCGTCGACGAGCTGCATCGCCGTGGCGTAATCCGGAACCAACGCGCGAACAGCACGGTCGGTAATCCGGCTGTCGGCGCCGTCCTTCCATTCGGACTCGAACGTCGCCACGGCCGCGTCGACCGTTGTCTTCGACATGCCCTCGTCAGCCTTGGAGTGCATCCATTGCTTGAATGCGTCCGGCGAAAACCGGGGCGTCTGGATCGACGCCGGTGCGGCGCGATCTTGCCCAGCAGATTCTGATGCGGCCGAATCGGTCCCGGACTCCTGCGCGACCGCCGGCGCCGCACAGACAGCCACGCAGCCGACCAACACCCAATTCCGAACACGCATCATCGCCCGTCGCCTCCGTCCGCTGCGTCAACATCGTCTTGCTTCTGCATCTTGCGAGCGAGCTTGCGGGTGAGTTCCTCGACACGCCGCTGCTTCTTGGCGGTGTGCAACGCGAGATCCGAACGCTTCGCCGACTTGTCGTCGAGCTTGTTGATGCGCTTGGTCGTGGCGTTGACGCCTTCTTGGAGGAGCTTGAGCATGCGAAGTTCCGCCGTGATGGGGACCAACTGGTCCGCCCCACCAAAGGGTCATGGACCGCCGCCTTCACCATTGAGCACATCGATCTGTTTCGTGAGCGCCTCGATGAGTTGCGCCAAGGTCTTCTCGATCTGCTTCTGACCCGCTTGCGTGTCCTCACCCGTGTCGTAACCGTCAATCATGCGAGCAGCGAGGCCCAAGTCCTCGGCAAGGCTCTTGACGATCTCGGGGAACACTGCGCTGGTTCCCTCGGACTCGATCAACGTGAGGGCGTCCAAGGCCATCTGCTTGAGGCCCGATTCGCCGTCGGCGATCTTGCGACACCGCGACTTGACCTGGGTCGGCGTCACCCCGCTCTTGACGAGCGCCTCCACTCTCGCGCGCCACGCTTGGGTCAAGACGGTGCTGCGCGTGAGTTCCTTCTGCTTGGAGAGCATCTCGGTGAAACGCTCCTCGAGTGCGCGGAGCACCTCCTCTTGTAGCTCCTGGCGTAGCTGCGCCAGGGCGTCCTCGAGCTTCTTGCGCGCTTGCTCGAGATCGTCCTTAGCGTCCTGCTGTTTGGGCTTGGCCTTGCCGGCCTTGTATTCCTTGAGCGAACCAGCGGCGTTCTTCTGCTTGGGGACGGCCTGCTGGATGTTCTGCTTTCCGGGCGACTTCTTGCCAGCAGGGCCATCCTCGCCCTCCCCCTT
>CAYSWE010000574.1:0-2919 GCA_964434515.1 uncultured Phycisphaerales bacterium
CAGCGGTGCCGAGGGCCCGAAAGATATGTGCTGAACTTCTGCGTCAGGCCACTAGGCACACCAAGCCGCCTGCGGTTCACCTGGCGCGGCAGGATGCTGACGGGCTTCGCCGCGTATCGACAACGCACCGGGCAGGGCGCGCACTCGCAGATCGCGGATCCACAGCTCGTCGACCCCGCGCGCGGGAATCTAGCCCTCCGATCGACCTCGCCAGCGATCGATGCCGGCGACCCGTCGGAGCTCGGAGCCAGGCGCGACGCGGTGGGCTCGCCGCGCGTGCAGGACGGCAGACTCGACGGAACCATGCGCGTCGACCAAGGCGCGTTCGAGTTCGCAAACGTCCACCTCCGGGTCGAGGGCGCACTCGTCGCCCGCGGTAAACTCACCATCTCCACGAGCGGAACACCGCGGCTGCCAACGATTCTGATCGTCGCGACAGAGCCTGCAGCCGTCTCGGTCGTTCCGTTTGGAGCGCTGTTTTTCTCGCCGAGCGCACCGTGGTTCCTGGTGCCCTGGGGGACGATCCCCACCAAAGCCGCGCTCCGCTTGCCGGCCAGGCTGGCGCCGAATGCCGGTCTCGTCTTTCAGGCGTTCTGCGTTGGCGGGCGCGGTGGCAACACCTCGAACGCCGTCGTAATGCGCGGGCCGTGACTTCCCGGCTCCGATCGGCTCGTTGATTCGCTTGCCCATGGCGCAGCGCAGGCTATCGTCCGCTGCGATGAGCGTCAGCCACAAGGAATGCATCGAGTTGCAGGACACGATGCGGACAGAGCTGCGCCGCTCCATGCGCAGCCTGCGTCTGCCCAGCCACCCCCGCCCCTTCTTCTTGTCGTATCTTCTGCACGTTCTCGAGGGACTCAACGTGTGGGGTCGTTACGGGGCCATCTACCACTCGGATCCATTCCGCGAGTCCGACATCTACGCGGAGGTCCGCGTCGGGTCGTATCGCTTTGACCAGAGCATCGACGGTGGCCTATCCGCCGACCTCTCGGATCGCGAGTCCTTCAACTGGCTCGAGGGACCGATCGAACTCACACCACGCGCGCTGCGCTACTCGCTGTGGAGGCTGACCCAGCTCAAGTATGAGGAAGCGCTGCAAGACTACTACGATAAGAAGAAGGTCCTAGTCGAACAGCACCTCGCACACAAGGGTGCCGACTTCGCCCGCGCGAAGCCCATAGTCCAAAACCAAGACGTCCAACCGGTTCGCTTTCCGAGGAAGCGCTGGGAGGACTTCATCCGCGAGACATCCGACATCTTTCGCCGACACCGGCGCCTGCTCGACCCATTCGTGCGCATCCGGGGCGTCAATCAGGTGCGCATCTTCGCCAACTCCGAAGGCTCGCGATTCGTTTCTCAAGAGGTCTACTATGAGGTGATGGTCAAGGCCTGGTTCTTGACCAACGACGGGGTCTACCTGAGTTCGGCAAGATTCTTCCACGGCCGTGCTGCGCGCGAACTGCCGTCCAAAGCACAGGTCGAGGAGGCCATCGACTACCTCGTTCGTGAGTTGCACACGTTGGCTGCCGCCAAGCCATTCGACCCCTACGCCGGTCCGGCCTTGCTGTCGGGTTTGGCCAGCGGACTCATCTTCCACGAAGCCATCGGCCATCGGCTCGAGGGCGAACGCATGACCGCGCGCAGCGAGGGGCGGACGTTCGCCTCCAAGATCGGTCAGCGCATCTTGCCCGAGGGTTTGGACATCTGGGATGATCCGACGCTCGCGACCTTCAACGGGCAGAGCCTCTTCGGCCACTACGACATCGACGACGAAGGCACTCCCGGCGAGCCCGTGCAGCTGGTCGAAGACGGCGTGCTGCGCTCCTTTCTGCTGAGCCGGGCGAGCGTCCCTGGCTTCCGCCGCTCCAATGGCCACGGGCGCCACGAACGCTTCCAAGACCCAATGGCGCGTATGGCCAACCTGCTTGTCAAGAGCAGTGACTCGCATACCTGGGATCAGCTCAAGTGCATGCTCATGGACGAGGTCCGCCGGCGCGATCTACCGTACGGCATCATCGTCAAGGGCGTCGCCGGCGGCGAAACCCGCACCGACCGCTATGACTTCCAGGCCTTCAAGGGCATGCCGACCGAGGTCTGGTCCGTCAATCCGAAGAACGGCCACGAAACGCGTGTGCGCGATGTCTCGTTCATTGGCACGCCCCTGGCCGCAACGCAGGGCATCCTCGGGTTTGGCAAAGACTATGAAGTCGACAACAGCTACTGCTTCGCGGAGAGCGGCTCGGTGCCGGTGTCCACGATCGCGCCGGCCATGCTCGTCGACGAACTCGAGCTGCAAAGGTCCAATGCTCGGCTGTTCCGGCGTCCGGTGCTGCCATTCCCGCCGATGAAGTAGCTGCCGACCGTGAGTTCGCCGCTAGCGCGGCGTCGCGCCAAACAGCTCGGCACGACCGAGCAACCGGGCCTGCCACGCACCCCGGCCCTCGGTAGCAACGACAATGCGCTTGCGTGCGACGTCGACCCGCACATCGACCGCCGCCGCGTTCGGCAAGCCAGTGCCGTACGCGGCCCAGTGCTCGCCGCCATTGGTGGTCCGCCAGACGCCTCGATCGGTGCCGGCGAAGAGGATCGGTGGTTCGCCCAAGCTGGCGTCGACGCCCAGCGCATGCACCGGCAGGTCGGGGAGATCGCCGTCCCAGGCGCGCCAGGTACGCCCGGCGTTGGCCGAGTAGAGCACTTGCTCGACCCCGAACCAGCCCACCGCGAGCCACACGCGCTTCGGATCGGTGGGATGCACCGCGAACGGACGGGTAGTCCGGAACCAGCCGGGGACGTTGGTGCGCCGCAGCTTCCAGGTTCGGCCGCCATCCTCGGTAACCTGCACTCGCCCGTCGTTGGTCTTGACGTAGACGAAATCCGGATTGGACGGAGCGATCTCGATGCCATGGATCGACGCCGGCG
>CAYSWE010000575.1:0-2887 GCA_964434515.1 uncultured Phycisphaerales bacterium
GTCGAACGCATTGGTTTCGAGTGCGCGCGCAAGACCGGCGATCACGCGAAACTGGGGAAGGTGCTGCCGCACGTGCTCGTGACGACGCCCGAGTCGCTGGACTCGATGTTGGCGCGCATGCCGAAGCGACTGCTCCCGGTGCAAGCCATCGTCCTCGACGAGCTTCACGCCCTCGATGGTTCGCCGCGCGGTGATCAGCTTGCGGCGCTCATCGTGCGCCTGCGCAAGATCCGCGCTGCGACCGAGGGCCGCCTGCAGGTGGCGATGCTGTCGGCAACGGTCGATCAACCCGAGGCCATGGCGCGTCGCTACGGCGTCGATCCCGTCATCGTGACGGACCACGCCTCGCGGCAGATGCGGGCGCGCGTCGTGCTGTCGCCGTTCCAGAAGTCGCCTGCCGACAAGCTTGCCGCGCTCGTGACTGGGCGTGGCGGCAAAGTGCTCGTCTTTTGCAACGCGCGCGCCGATGTGGAGTGGGGCGCAGAGAAGCTACGTGGCGTGCCACCGTTTCATGTGCACGTGTATGCGCATCACGGCAGTCTGGCCAAGCCCGTGCGCGAGCGGGTCGAACGTGAGTTTGCCAATGCCCGTACGGCGGTATGCTTTGCTACCTCGACGCTCGAGCTCGGTATCGACATCGGCGATGTCGACTTTGCCGTGCTCTATGGCGTTCCGCCGGACGTGTCGAGCTTTTTGCAGCGCGTCGGACGCGCCGGTCGTCGTGCCGGCGGCGTGCGCTTTCTGACGATGGCGCGCGACCGTGGCGAGATCCTGCGGTTTCGCCACATGATGCACGCCGCGCGTGCCGGCGAGCTCTTGACCGATGCGCCGGTTTACGATCCAAGCACGGCCCTGCAGCAGGGCATGAGTCTCTTGCTCCAGAACCCGGGACGCGCCGTCGCACCGGCCCACATCCTCGCCCGGCTTCCGGATTGGCAGCAGGCGTATTGGGACGAGGAGCGACTCGAGCGCGCATTGCAAAGCGCTGACACTTGGTTCCATCGCGTGACACGCGGGCACTACGAGGCGACCGAGCGTCTCGAGCAAGCGTTTCGCACCGGACTCGTGCATGCCAACATCGGTGGTGGCGCCGAGGTCGAGGTTCTGGACGAACTTTCCGGTCGTTCGCTCGGTACCATTGCCAAGCCCGAGGGCGGTGTGCCGCCGGTCTTGCTCGGAGGAAAGCGTCGGACGATCCGCACGCGATCGGACGGCAAGGTCGTCAGCGCTACGACGCACCAGACCGGCGAGGCGCGCTTCGAACGACGGCCCGCGCCGCCAATTCCGCAGGCGCTGGCGACCGATCTGGTGGGTTGGCTCGGCCTTGACCCCAGCGGCCTACACCGAATCGAGGCCGAGGACGAGACGCTGTTCCTGCACGGCCTAGGCACCGTCGCCGGCGCGCTCCTGCACGCCTCCGCCGCCGAACGCACCGTCAAGAAGCCCGGCCGCGGCGTCGCCTTCGGACTCAAACTCAATAGCGGGTTTCAAGATTGGCCGGCGCACATCGCCGAACCGGGCCGCCTCCACATGTACACCCGGAGCCTGGTCGGCCGACTCACCCGACTGCTCGGCTTCGGACCGTTCTTCCGCCACCTCCCGCGCGAGGAACGCGAGCGCGCCGTGCTCGCCGCCGTCCAGCCCGAACGCCTCGCGCGCCGCCTACAGCAGGCCGAGGTCGAGGAGGTCTATGACGAGGAGCTGCGCAAGCGCATTCGGTTGCTGGTACTGGCGTGAGCGGCGGTCAGAGACTGCCGGCCGAACGCCTGCATTCCGATTAGAATCCCTGCATGGACATCAACGTCAGCATCATCGATCAACGCGTCGGCAGGCTTGCGGACGAACTGGCCGGCGAGTTTGCTGAACGCTTGAAGCTCAAGAACGACAAGGTTCGTCTTCGATCTGCTGCGTTTGTCTATCTGATGGTCAAGACGGTGCTCGATTTGAGTTCGGACGAGGCGTTGGATGCCATGACCGAGAGAGGATCGGACTTTGGCGTGGACGCAATGGAAGTCTCGGATGTGCAAGACGGAGAGTTTACCGTCACCTTGTTCAGGGGAAATACGATCATTCCAGGTTGGAGGGAGACCGGAACTTTCCGGAGTCCGGGCTTGCCAAGGCCATGCAAGCCGTGCGGACCCTCTTTGATCCAAGCAAGGCGATCAGCGCGAATCGCATGCTGCGAGCAAAGCTTGCCGAAATCCGCTCACTGATCGAGGATGGCAATCTTCCGCGCATCCGATTTCTCCTTTGTAACAACGGTAGGCCCTGGAGCGAGCGGGCGCAGCTGATTCTCGACAACGAAGATATCCCGGACAGTGTTAGCTTCGAGCATGCGAATCACGACACTGTTGTCGGACTGCTACAGTCGACGCAACCGATCAAAGATCGGTTCTCCTGCCGTTTCTGTGGGTGAATCGACAATGGTTTGCCTAAGGGAGAGGACGTCCGGAAGCAATGGGATACGGTCCTATGGACCGCAGTTTCTTGTGTCCGGCGACGCCGGACGGAGAGAGCTCGCTTCCCCTCGGGCTCAAGAGCAATCTCTCCAGGCGAACGGATGTTTCCCCTTGCCCCATCGCCGTCGGCATCACTCGCCAGGACGGGGCGAGCGAGCGATACCGACGGCGATGGGGCAAGGGGAAACCGGGGGGTAGGAAGAGGTTTGCACGACGCAACCTTCCGATGTACGCGATCGATAGGAGAGGCTAGCGAACACTGCTTGAGTCAGTTCCTCGGGAGAGGAACTGTCACACCGGAGCAGCGAAGATAGACCGTAGCCTGTCGTGTCTCACGCTCTCTGAGCGGCCCATCTCACGCTTCGTGGCACGGATCTCACGGATCTCACGATCTCACGGCCCCTCAGACCTGATGACAGAAAAGTCGC
>CAYSWE010000576.1:0-2863 GCA_964434515.1 uncultured Phycisphaerales bacterium
CTCGACACCGGTAACCGAGTGGGGACGTGCGGCTAGCACGAGCATGGGTTCGCTCGCGGAGAGCGGCAAAAGCCCACGCGGATCGGCAAAGACATGCACCGCGCGCTCGGCGATGACGCGCGCGATATCGTCCCCGTCGCGTGGATCCAACGGACCGCGCGCGACGACGTGCGGCGGACGGACATGCCGCGCGATTCGTCGTAGCGCCGCAGCGTTTTCGCTGGCGTCAAGCCGGCCATCGTCAAGCGCGCGATCGAGCGCGGACGCCGCAGCCAGCTGGCGTTCGGCGCTGTGGCAGATCGGTACCAGGTCGTGCCCTGCGATCGCCGCCGCGACCGTGGCCTCGGCAACGCCATGCCGCTTGACGATCGCCCCCATCTCCATGTCATCCGCGATCACCAGACCATCGAAGCCGAGTTCGCCGCGCAAGAACTCGGTCACGACCCGTCGCGAAAGAGTAGCCGGGAGTTCGGGATCGAGTCCCTTGACGACGATGTGAGTCGTCATGATGGCCAGCCGCTCCGAGCTGCCGAGCAGGTCGGCGAAGATCTCTACATGTGGATCGCGGAACTGCTCGAGCGGTAAGTCCAGCACGGGCAGATCCAGGTGCGCATCGACCGAGGCGGCCCCCTTGCCGGGGAAGTGCTTGAGACAAACAGACACGCCGCGCTCGGTGTGGCCACGCACGAGCGCGCGTGCTAGTGGCGCGACCTGCTCCCGCCGCGCACCCAGCGAGCGGATGCCGATCCCAGGATTGCGCGGGTTGGTCTGCAAGTCGACGACCGGCGCCAGATTGATATCGAAGCCGATCGCGGCCAGCTGTTCGCCGCAGGCGCGCCCCTGCGCAAGGGCCAGATCCTCGTCCGCTGCCGCGCCGAGTGCCATGTTCCCAGGAAACACCGTGGCGCCGCGGACGACGCGGACGACGGGACCACCTTCCTGGTCGACCGCGATGAGGAGCGGCCAATCGACGAGATCGCGGATCCCAGCGATCAGCTCATGAGCCGCAGCCGCATCGACTATATTGCGGGCAAACAGGATGACCGAGCGCGCGCCAGTCGAGTGCAGCACGTCCTCGAGCAGCGCCGTCGGCTCGGTGCCCTCGAACCCGATCATCAGTCGTTCGCTAGCCCTCATGCGGTCATTCTCCTAGCGGCCGGCGCGGGAAATGCGACGGCGATCGCGAAGCTCAGCGCACAGCCGATTAGAGCGTTCCAGACCCAAGAAAACGGTGGCTGCGCACCCGGCCACTGTGTGCCCCAAAACTCCACCACCAGGAGTACGCCGATCCCGACGGCGAGCGCCAGGAGGTTTGCACGGTCGTTGCCACGTCGCGTCAACACGCCCACAAAAAACACGCCCAGCACCGGCGGGAACACCCAGCTCAAGACCTTGAGCCCCAGGATCAAGATTCCGAAACCCTGCTCGGTCGTCCCGTCCGTCTCCACGCGCCAGACCAGGAGCGCGATGCCGACGAGGACGAGACCGAACACGAAAGACATGCCGCGCGCAACCCGCAGGTAGTGCACATCCTCGCGGCCGGGCTGCACGTAGGGTTCCCAGAAGTTCTTCACCGCCGTCGAGGACAACGCCGACACCGCCGAATCGAGGCTCGACATGGCAGCCGCGAACAGCCCGGCAAGGATGAGTCCACGAATGCCTACCGGCAGCGCGTGCACGGCCCAGTAGGGAAACACGTACTTGTAGCCCTTCGCAGGATCCGTCTCGCCGGCCTGCCGCGCGATGTCACCGGCCAGCGCGGGCAACTGATCCCCGTAGTGGACGTAGAGCAAGGATCCGATCGCCAAGAACAAGATCACGACCGGGATCGTCAGGACGGCGCTGGTCCAGAGACTGCGGCGACCGGCTCCCGAGCTGTGACACGTCAGCATGCGCTGCACCATGTCCTGGTCGGTGCCGTGTGTCGCCATGGTCAGGAACATCGCGCCAATCACTCCGCCGACCAGCGTGCTCGCGTCTTTGGGATCGAACGAGAGGTTGAAGACACGCAGCTTGTCATGCCCAGACGCCGTGAGGCTTGCATGCAACGTGTCGAGCGCGGCACCAGCGCCTCCGTCGAGCGAGGTCACGAGGTACACGAGCGCGACTCCACCACCGCCAAAGAGCAGCACGCCCTGCAAGACGTCGGTCCAGATGACCGCCTTGATCCCCCCCATGGCGCTGTAGAGGACCGCGACCAACGCGATCACCGCGAGCACGAGAGCAAAGTTGGTCCCGGGCACGACGATCTGGAACGCCAACGCCGCAGCGAACAGGCGCACGCCGCTGCCCAGGCAACGGCCAACCACGAACAGCACACTCGCCGCATTCTTGGACCACGAGCCGAAGCGCTGCTCGAGGTAGCCATAGACGGTGAAGACGTTGGCCTCGTAGTAGGCAGGGATCAAGAGCCACGCCACCACGAAGCGCGCGAGCACCGACCCGAAGGCAATTTGGAGATAGGTCCAGTCGCCAAGCAGCGACTGCTGCGGGGCGCCGATGAACGTCAGCGCGCTGGTCTCGGTAGCCAGAATCGACAAGCCCGCCGCCCACCAAGGGACGCTGCGTCCACCGAGGAAGTAGTCCTCCGTGCCCTGCTCACGCCGCCCGGCCCAGAGCCCGAGCGCCGCAACCACGGCCAGGTAGAGCGCCAGAACGGTGTAGTCGAGAGCTTCGAGCATGCCTGCCGCGCCAGCATGCCAGGGGCGGGCGTTGGGTCAAACGAACGCTGGCCACTCTGGAATTGCAAAGGGGACAGGCCTCTCGTGCCTGCCCCCTTCCCCTGCCGCAGATGGCCCTGCCGCAGATGGCCCTGCCGCAGATGACACTGCCGCAGATGACACTGCCGCAGATGACGCTGCCG
>CAYSWE010000577.1:0-2860 GCA_964434515.1 uncultured Phycisphaerales bacterium
GCTGGCGGTGTGGGCACTACTCACCCATCTGGGACGTGCCGGCTATCGCACGTTGGTCGATGAGGCGATGCAGAAGACGCGCGCCTTCGCTGCGCGCGTGCGCGCGATCGAAGGCGTCGATGTCTTGGTCGAGCCCGTGACGAACATCGTTGGCGTCGTGCCGCAGAAGATCAGCGTTCCCAAGCTGACCCAGCGGCTACGCAAGCGCGGGTTCGCCATCGGCGAGTTCCCGACCCACGTACGGATCGTTCTGCTGCCGCACGTCAAGGACACCGATCTGGAACAGTTCTTGATCCATCTGGCCGAGTGCGCCCGGAACGAACCGGCGGCGGCGGAGTCGCCGTAACGCCGACGTTACGCCGATGCGCGCGTTTGGCAGCAGCGGATCGGTCAGGAGTTCCTAGGCCATCGAGAGCGAGGGCGGTCAGCGCGGGTCATTGTCGGTGCGAGCGGCTTCGATATCCGTCGCGGTTGGGATGCGCATGGCCCAGGCGCAGAGCGTGGCTCCATCGGCTCATCGAACTCGGGATTCGATGTGCGCTGGTACGTCGGCGAAGCGTTGCAGCATGGCCGAGCAGTAGATCGGCCTCGGGCTCGGCCAGCTGCTCGTCCACAAACGAGGCGGGCTTGACGCGCAGCGTCGACCAGTCGATCTGTGCGTAGACCCCGGCTGGCACCGCTAGCGGGACGAGTTCACGGCAGTCGGGTAGCCGCGTGAAGATCTTGCGAAACAGAGCATCGTGCGGCGTGCCATGGAATGGGAATCGCGCGAACGGCCAATCCGTGTTGGTTCGATCGAGACTTGTTTGCGCTGGGAAGGGAGAGGTTGCCTGGGATGGCGTCCTGGCGCATCCTCGGTTGACATGCGAATGACTCCGCTCATCGGTCTCCTCGTTGGCGCATTCCTTGGTCCGAAGGGCGTGCCGCGTGCCCAGAATGTGGCTCGGCCACGGAACGTCCTTTTCCTGTTTAGCGATGACCAGCGCTGCGACACCATCGCCGCCTATGGTAACGATCACATTCGGACGCCGACGTTGGATGGCCTGGTCCGGCGCGGGTTTTCGTTTCGTCGGGCGTACTGCATGGGGTCGATTCATGGTGCGGTCTGTCAACCGAGCCGTGCCATGCTGATGACGGGGCGAACGCTCTATCGCGTGCCCATGGACATGTCGGGTTGCGCGATGTTGCCCGAGCTGCTTCGCAAGCGAGGGTTCCGCACGTTTGGCACCGGCAAGTGGCACAATGGCAAGGCGTCGTTTCGTCGGGGATTCGAGCGTGGCGTGGCGGTCATGCTGGGTGGGATGAGCAACCACGAGAGGGTGCCGGTCCAGGACCTGGGCGCGAACGGCAAGTTCGGTCCGCGACGCGTGGGGGCGAAGTTCTCGAGTGAGCTGTTCGCGGATGCCGCGGTTGACTTCTTGCGCCAGCAGGCCGTCACGACGTCCGGCGGTGTGCGGCCGTTCTTTGCCTATGTCGCGTTCACGGCGCCGCATGATCCGCGACAGCCGCCGAAACGGCTGCGGGCTGTGTACAAGAAGTCGCCCCCGCCGTTGCCGAGGAATTTCATGCCGCAGCATCCGTTCAACAATGGTTGGCTCACCGGTCGCGACGAGCAACTCGCGGCGTGGCCACGCTCGCGCAAGGTCGTGCAGCGCCAGCTCGGCGAGTACTACGGCATGATCACGCACCTGGACGAGCAGATCGGGCGTATTCTCGCGACGCTCCACGCCACCGGGCTCGACCAGAGCACGCTCGTGGTCTTCGCCTCGGACCATGGGCTTGCGCTTGGCAGCCACGGTTTGCTCGGCAAGCAGAGTCTCTACGAGCACAGTATGCGTACACCGCTGATCTTGGCGGGCCCTGGCGTTCCCGCGGATGGCTCGAGCCGCGCGCTCGTCTATCTCTATGACGTCTTTCCGACGTTGTGCGATCTGCTCGGCGTGCAGGTTCCGCCGGGAGTGGAGGGGAAGTCGCTGGCTGGCATCCTTGCTGGACGGGAGGGCAGCGTGCGGGCCACGCTCTTCACGACGTATGAGAACAGTCAACGGGCAGTCCGCGGTCCACGATGGAAGCTGATGCGCTATCCGCGCATCGACAAGACCGTGCTGTTCGATCTCCTCAACGATCCGGACGAACTGTACGATCTTGCAGTCGCACCGATGTACCGAGGACGAGTGGCGAGCCTGGTCACGCTGCTCAAGGATTGGCAGCGCCGCGTCGACGACCCGCACCCGTTCACCGCGAAGCGACTCACGTCGGCCGTGATCGACCTGTCGGGGCGCGCGCGCAAGCCGGATCGTTGGCAGCCGCGCTGGATCGTCGACCTGTACTTCCGGTAGGGTAGGAGTCTTCCGGTAGAGTAGCAGGGCGTGCCTTGGTCTCGTCGAGGAAGCGCAACAGAACTCGCGGCGGCGAGATCTGGTCGAAACTGGGAAGTTCATTTTACGCGGGCCCGAAGCTGATCATGAATCAACCCCCTCTGGATCCTGGCAAGCCGATCTCCGCCGAGCTCGCAACGTTCGCTGCGGGTTGTTTTTGGTGTGTCGAGGCCGTGCTCGAGCAGCTCGATGGCGTGGTGGACGTCGTGTCCGGCTACATGGGCGGGACCACCGTGGAGCCGAGCTACGCCGATGTTTGCGGCGGCGCGACCGGGCATGCGGAGGTGGTTCAGGTCACGTTCGACCCGGCGAAGATCTCGTATGAGACGCTGCTCGCGTGGTTCTGGAAGCTGCACGACCCGACCACGCTCAATCGCCAGGGGGCGGACGTCGGCACGCAGTATCGCTCGGCGATCTTCTATCACTCCGATGCGCAACGCCTGGCCGCGGAGCGCTCGATGGAGCTGGCGCAGAGGGACTTC
>CAYSWE010000578.1:0-2858 GCA_964434515.1 uncultured Phycisphaerales bacterium
TGACGTCGAAACCGTGCTTGCCAAATCGCACGATACCGATCTCGGCGGCCGAGGCGTCCGGGTGGGCTGGCGAGAGCGCAGCGCTGCCGCGCAGATAGAGCGCCCGTGCGGTCTGGAACTCGACCTCGGCATCAGGATTGTCGACGTAGCCATGCGACAGCAAAGTCAGCACGAGCAGGACGAACACAAAGAGACAACGCCCCAAGCGGCGCTCGCTCGCTTTATCCCCGTCTATGGCGATTCGCATCGGCCATGTCAGCGACCCCGCTCGAGCCGCTCCGCGAGGTAGGGGCTGAGTTTTTCCGCCAGGATGCGACGTTGGGTCCGCTCATAGTCGTAGGCTACGCGCTCCCAATGCAGGTCGGCGCCATCCATCACGAGAAAGCAGGAGCGTGGATCGCCGTCGCGCGGTTGCCCGACACTCCCGACATTGACGATGGCCTTTCCTTCCGAGAGCACCATGTCCCGGCACTCGTCCGTCGCCTGATGAAACCGAAAGTCCTGCGTATGCATGCCAGGCCAATGCGTGTGTCCAACAAAACAGGCACGCTCGAAGCGAGAGAACAGGTCATCCATCTTCTCGGGATCCAAGAAGCCATCCGACTTGAGGACGTATTCTTTGATGGGGTCACGTGGCGAGGCATGCACGAACAGCATCCCATCGCGTTCGATCCGGTGTGGCAGCTTCGTGAGGAAGTTCCAGCGCCCCTTCTTGCGTGGTGAGAACAGACCCGGCTTCAGCCGCCGCCGATGCCATAGCAGGCTGTCCTGGGCCATCGGGTTGAAGTCATGGAGCTCGCCGGTCAGGCCCCAATCGTGATTGCCCATGAGCGTGAACTCGCATCGTTCCATGACGATGTCGACGCACTCCTCCGGGTTGGGACCGTAGCCGACGACATCGCCGAGACAATACACCGTGGAGATACCGAGCTCGTCAATGCGAGCAAACACGGCCTCGGTTGCGCCGATGTTCGAGTGCAGATCGGAAACAATCGCGACGGCGCCCACGCTAGCTCCCGACAATCTCCCGGACCTTGTCGACCACGGCAGCCGTCGCCCGATCGAGCGGACCATCGAGCTCCGCGCCAGACGCCTTGCGGTGGCCACCGCCACCGAAGCTGCGCGCGACGCCATCCACATCGACACGGTCCGATGCGCGCAGGCTGATTTTCACGCGTCCATCGGTGCGCTCTTTGAGCAAAACGACGACGTCGACCCCATCGACCGAGCGTAGCGGGTCGAGCAGGTCATCGGTGTTGAAGTCGAACTTGTCGACGCGGCGCATGAACGAGCCGGGCAAGGCACAGAGGGCGACCTTGCCGTCGGCTTCGAACCTGGCGAGTTGCAAGCCTTCGGCAAGGAGTGCCACCGACTGCTGCGGCTTGCGCCTATAGAGCGCGTTGTAGATCCGATGCGGCTGCACACCCTGAGCAACAAGATCGGCGCTGATCGCGAGAGCATCATCGTTCGTGTTGGAGTAGTGGAACCAACCCGTATCCGCCACGATCGAAACGAAGATCCCCTCGCCGGCCTCCACCGACACCGGAGCTCCAGCCTTGCGAAACAGGTCGTAGACGATCGCCCCGCTCGAGCAGGCATCGACGTCCCAAAGCAGCAGATCGCCGTCGCCCTGATCGCTGCCGACGTGATGGTCCACGACGACGCGAGTCTTGCCGGTGAGCTTCGCCGCCTCGACGCCAACGCTCCCGAGGCGATCGAGCGTACTGCAATCCGTGATGAAGTGAACCTCATGCGGAGGCAGGCTGGCGCCACGGCGGTAGACGCCAAACTCCGTATGCTGTCCGAGAAAGTCGAACGCTGGTTCCGGCGCATGAGCATTGACGATGTGAACCGTCTTGCCCATCCGCTTCAGGAAGTGATAGAGCCCGACCTGCGTTCCGAGACAATCGCCGTCCGGATGTACATGGCCCGAGACGAGGAAGTTCTCGTGGCGATCGATCAACTGGAGGACTTCTTCGAACAAAGCGGGTGACTCTCACGGGAGCGGAAAACGTCGGTAACGAAAGACTGCAGGCTAGCGCCAGCGAGGCGGCATCATAGGCCCCGCTCGGCTCAGTCCCATGCCTTCCCGCGCAAGACCCCGAGGTTTGCACGCGAGAAAGTGGCACAAAGATCGGGAATGGAGGTTGTCAGCCAGTCCGATAACTCTCGATCGGAGCGACGCTCCACGCCGCCCGAAGGTGCCGCGAACGCCACAGCGTCCAACCTCGCACCGGTCCGAATGCGCCCGACAGGCAGGTCCAGCACGTCCCCGCCAACACCAGTCGCCATCCGCAAGGCGTGCGTTGGATCCAAGTCAGGACAGAACCCGCGAAGCAGGGCGAGTTCGCGCAACATGTCGAGGGATGCGTTCGAGGCAAGCGAGTCCGTCCCTAGCCCGACCGAGATCCCGGCCCGGTGCATCGCGTCGAGCTGCGGTGCGTTCCGCCCAAAATAGGTGAGCGTACCAGGGCAGATCACGACGGGACTGCGCGCCTTGGCAACGAGCTCGAGATCCCCTGCGCGCAACTGATGTGCGTGCACGAGCAGCACGTCTCGCCCAAGACAGCCAAGCCCCGCCAACCACGCGATCGGCGAGCACCGAGGGGCAACGAACGATCCATCCCAGCGGCCGAGTTCTTCGAGCAAGTCGCGCAACGGGCCACGACCATCGTCGAAAAAACGGAGCTCTTCCTCGGTCTCCGACACGTGGATCGCCAGGTGCAACCCGGTGGCACGAGCGGCGCGGAACAAGTCTGCTGACGCCGAGTACGGCGCGTGCGGCGCAAGACCGACTTCGACGCCAGCGCGAGCCTCCCCCGCGGCCGACGCCACTCGCGCTCGAGCCTCCTCGGCAT
>CAYSWE010000579.1:0-2851 GCA_964434515.1 uncultured Phycisphaerales bacterium
ACTGGCGTGTGTGGCGCGCCTTGTGGTCTGCCCAGCTCGCGGCCTCCGTCCTGACTCCGCACTCGGCGCACTCGGTCCGGCGCAGCTTCGCTTCGAGGAAGCAGGGCTCGGACTAGACTGGTGTCGCGCATCGGTGATCGACTCGAAGGATGGTTTCGATTTCACCTCCATCACGGGCCGAGAAACCGATGCGCACTCCTTCTCATCCCAGGAATGCCCCTTCGCATCGCTGGATCGCTGCTATCGCGCGATCCAGCGCCGAGGCGACCCACAGAAACGGCGGGAGCACCGGAATTGCTGGGCGCCTTGCTCATGAGTATCGGACCGATCCGTGCGACGTTGCAGGTTCTTGCCATGCGCAACGCCTACTTCTTCTTGGCCTCGGCGCCAACGGGAATCGTGAAGTCAACCACGGGATCCTCACTATGTCCGTCGACTTGCACGGGGCTAGCGGCGTGTCGTCGACCGTCTACGAGAACTGCAGCTGTCAGCTGGAAGCGATAGTTTTCGTGCGGCACAAAGGGGGACCGGAAGCGTCCAAGGGCGTCGGTCGTGGTCGCCAGCAGCGATCGGTTTAGCCCGTGAACGAGTATCGATACCTGCCCGGAGACCGAGTAGCCGGTGCTTCGTATCTGGGCGCCCGCGATCGGTTGTCCCGCGGTGTCGACAACCTGGCCGCTGACGAAGTGGAACTTGGCTAGTACGAACTCCAGTTCGACTGCCGCTGTTGTGTCCGAGCCGAGGTCGAGGTCGCGGAAGCGATAGCCGAGCTTGGGCGACGAAGTCACGAGCGTGTAGCGCCCCGGTGCCAGGGCGAGCGACAGCGTGCCTCGCCGATCCGCGATCCGGACGGCGGCATCGCTCACTGTTGCTTGGACTCGTGGGGTGATGGTGACGCGGGCGAATGCGACGCTGCCCTCGTCTGTCCGAACGTGGATGTGCACCCGACGAATATGCGCACCGATGTCGCCGAGGACCGTGTCGTGGGCACGCTTGTCTGTCTGCCCGTGCCACAGCAGCACGGTGCCCTGGTCGTCGCTGGCGCCGACAAGGCGCGTACGTTGAGCGGCTGTTGGCAGCGCCGTGAGCCTGACGGTTCTCCCCGGCTGCATGCCGCCGAACTCGAACCGTCCATCGACACCCGTTTCGAACAGTCGGTCCTGAGTCGTTAGCCACTGCGCCGTGCCGCGAGCGAAGTAGACGAAGCCAATGCGCTGGGTGAACAACGACAGGTGCCCGACGGGCTTCCCTTGTCGATCCACGACTCGCCCGCGCACGGTTCCAGCCTTTGGCAAACGGAGGGTGATCGCCGGCGCAGCCCCTGGTCTCTGTTCGCGCGTGTAGAAACTCTGGCCGCCGCCCGTCACCAGCTGCGCCACAACGTGGACGTAGCCGCGCGCTTCGACGTGCAGCACCGTCTGCTTCACGTCCTTCTGGTTGCATGGGAGCAGAACCTCGATCTTGCCGTCCTCGCGGGTCCGGCCCGCGGCGCAGAGTGTTTGACGCATGCCGGGGGCTCGGAAGAAGACCGTCGCGCTGGCTACCGGCTTGCCAGTGTCCGCGTCAAGGACGTGCACCGGCATCGGCAACGGCGGCGGCACACGGATCGTGTGGTCCGCGCCTGGGTTCGCTTGATCCACGTCCTTGCCAAAGAACGTGTTGCCATCCTTGTCGAGCACTTCGAACGCCAACCACCTGCCCGGCAACGTCGGCAGCCGAGCGGAGCCGCCGGCGTCGAGTTCGAGCACCACGACATCCGGCTGCTGTGCTGTCGTCAACACCCGGAACCGGAAGGGACTACGGTCTTGCCAAGCCTCGAGGCCATGGACGCGCACCGACTGCTGTCTGCGTTCGAACGTCTCGGCCGCGAGCGTGCAGTGCTGTCCACCGTGCAACTCGTCGACGATTTCCGTGCACGTCCCATCGGGGAGCTTGGCCCAGGCCGAGTAGGCACGGCCGTGGAGGACCGTTGCGCCGAAGCGACCGTTCGCCCGTGTTGTCACCCGAACCACGTGTGCTGGCCCTGCGTCGGTGCGTGAAGCGATCGGCCAAGACCGCAGGACGACCGTGGCGTTGGCCTCCGGCTTCTTCGACGCATCGGTGACCTTGCCAACGATGCGCGGCTGCTGCGGCGCTGGCTTCGGCGGGACGGTCTGTGCGGCAAGCGAGACGGACAACGACAGGATGATGAGCATGTCGTCAGCGTAGCCACCGAAAGAACGAGTGGCACGCGCGCAGCGTTGCCCCTCAAGGAGCGGATGAGTCGTGCAAGTGGTCTCCCGCTGCCCGGTGCGAGATGCCCGCGCGTGGCCAAGCCAGGAGAAGCGGACGAGCGTGTCGGCCGCCGCGCGCGAGCGGCACAGCTCCGAGATTTGCGCAGTCGGGCGACCAGACCGGGCATCCAACAGGCGGTGCGCGCCTACGTTGACAAAGACGATTTCGGTTCGACGTACGCCCGGAAAGCCGGACAAGTGGAGCTTCCGGAAACCAGGGCAGGCCGCGCTCTTTCTACCAATGCTCGGGGCGTTCGATCCCAATCGCCATCGGGATGTCTTGCGCAGCCGCTACGTAGGCCGTGTCGGAGCCTTCTATGGCGGCGGAGGGCCTACGGCTTACGGACTCCGTTGCGGCGCTGGTCGGGTCCAGGCGTAGCGTGATTCTTGGCGGCGCAAGCTCAGGACGAAGAAAAGGAAGTCCCGCTCCGCGTTCATCAGACAGGAGTTGAAGTAGCAGGGAGACGAACGGGCATGAATCGAGGCGGAACGCCTAAGTTGATCCATCAAGGCGTACTGATAACTGCGACGCACCCGGAGCTGTGGCGTCCTTCGCTGTTCCAATGCCATAGTCGTCG
>CAYSWE010000580.1:0-2812 GCA_964434515.1 uncultured Phycisphaerales bacterium
GAGCGCGGCCGGGAAGGCGAACTCCATCCGTTCGTCACCCACACGCTCACCCGAGACCGGCACGGGCTTCACGTCTGCATACGGACCGTAGAGTCGGAGCCACCCATTGATGCCGCCCTCGAGCAAGTATGCATTCCGAACCCGCTGCACGCGAAGGAGCTTCCACGCTCGTGCGGCGCGCTCCTCTCCATTGGACATGACGACCACGAGCATGTCACCGGGGATCGTCTCCGGCATCGTGCCTTGCAGATCGTCCAGCGTGTGATGCTCTGCGTCGAGAAGATGGAACATATTGAAGTCCCCTTCATCGCGAACATCCAGGAGCTTCAGCCGCACCTGATTGTTGTGCATGAGCGCCAAGAGCTCCCCGGGATCCAGCTGAACGTCGCGCGCGTCCAAGACCGCCTGAAGAGTGGCGTCCTCACGCTCGAGCCGCCAGTTCAGGTCGGGTTGCGGCACCACCAGGAGGCCGAAGCTCAGCACCAGCGCGACCGTAGCGCCGAGCGCCCGGGGATTGCGGAACGGATTCCATGTCCGCGGCGCCTCGTGACGTCGAATCGC
This sequence comes from uncultured Phycisphaerales bacterium, assembly GCA_964434515.1. Classification (GTDB taxonomy): domain Bacteria; phylum Planctomycetota; class UBA1135; order UBA1135; genus CAYSWE01. The sequence goes on from CAYSWE010000580.1 coordinate 562, forward strand.
TTCCAACCGCTCCGCGCCCCAGAAGGCAGCCAACGCCATGAGCGTGACCAGAGTCGCCGTCATACCCGGGGAGGTACCCAACCACTGGTCCAACGTGTAGCGCCCCATGGATCCCGACTGCTCGAAGAAGTTCCAAAACGCCGGCACGGTCTCTCCGAAAGCGAGGATCCCCAAGAACAGGCCGCCAACGAAGAACATCCCGTCGAGCTTGAGGGACGACGTCGCAACGAGGCTTGTCCCCGGGCAATAGCCTCCGACCACCATCCCGATGCCCAGCATCAGTCCGCCGATCACTCCAGACGAGAGCCAAGTCTCATCGATATAGATCGAACTCATGTCGAGGACGCCGAGCGCGTTCGACCAGAGCAACAAGAGCATCGCAGTGACAATCGCCGTAAACATGACCTTGAGAACGGTCAAATCCGTCAGATAGAACTGCCCGGCGATGCGGCGCGAGTCACCGAAACCGCTCCGGTCCAAAGCGACGCCGAAACCGATGCCAATGAGCAGATTGACGATCACGAAACTCGCACCGGTAAGGTCGAAAGGAAACACCGCCAAGGGCAAGAGGGACACATCCAACATCGGTACCACCTCAGTTCCAGAGCTTACGGACGAACCAGGCCGCGGCATAACCGCCGCCAAAGACCGCCATCATGAATGCCCAACTCCCAACCGACAGCGTCGCTCCGCCGGTCAGCGCCTGACCCGATGTGCAGCCACGCGCGAGCCGCGCGCCGTAGCCCGCGACGACACCACCAACGACGGCGAAGAACCAACGCATCCCAACGGATATGCCGGGCCCGCGCAGCGTCTCTAGTTTGGCCCGGCCGGCCAACCTGGATGAGAAGAACCCGCCAATCAAGAGTCCCAGAATCACCGGGATGATCCAATGGCTCAGCGGATGATCTATGTAGCGACCAAAGAAGAAGTTCGTCTTTACGTGCTCGGGCGCGACCTTGTCCATGACTCCACCGAGGACCCGGGCCAAGCCACCAGAAGCCCCTAGGCCGTGTCCGGCAAACAAGAAGGCCCCGAAGAGCACGAGCCCGAGGAACATCCCACCCAAGTAAGGGTTCCACAGGGGCGACACTTTGCGTTCGGATTTCATGATTTCGCCTCCGCCTTCGTCACAGGATCATCCCCGCTGTCCTGGTAGCCAGAGATCATCGCCTTGAGATTGGCCAAGGGCGTGTGACCTGTCGTCGTTAGGTAGACATGCATGACAATGAACGCCAGGAAGAACCATGATCCAAGGACGTGGACTGGCAAGAGCACCGGCAGGCCACCGATCGCCTGCGTGAACTCCGGCCAATACTGCGCACCCCAGATCAACAGACCCGTGCCGATCTGCAACGGAAGCAGAACATTCAAAATCATCAGGTAGGTGATCTTCTGTAGCGGATTCAGCCGGTTCTCCGGCGTCGGCTCCATGGGGTGCGGCTGTCCATGGAACATCCCCCATAGATAGTAGCGAGCCTGGCAGAGAGCAAGATTGTAGAACCCACGCTCGCCCGGCAGATACTGGTGCAAGAGGCCACTTGTCAGAAAGAAGAAGAGGCCGAGAACCGCGTTTAGTAGCAGGAGTCCGGCGAACACGTTGTGTGCGATCACCGCCGTCTGAAAGCCTAGGACATGGATTCGCTCAGGAGCGTGCACCTCGGCGCCGGTCACCAAGAGCACGATGATTGTGAACGCCTGAAGCCAGTGCCAGACCCGCTCGTGCAAAGTGTACATCCGGACGCGTGTCATATCAGTGCCTCCTGGTCGGCGCCCGGCTCCGGCTCACGATTCGGCGGAATCTGCCGGCCTCGCGCCGAGCGTGCTATCTGATGTAGAAAGATGCGAGTCCCGCCATGCACGAGCACACCGAGGATCGTCAGCAACACGGCCCAACGACCGATCTCGTCGACGTAACCACCGCGTTCGAACCCAAGAATGCCGATGCCAACCTCGGTAGGTTGCGGCTGGTAGAGCAAGCGACCGTCGTTCGCAATCCGCAAGTCCCCGGCAAGATGCACCGGCGAGTCAGCGACCAACGTGGGAATCACAGATCCGGGCACGTAAGGTCCCAGAGGGAAACCTGCCTTAAAACGTGACTTCTCGCCGTGGCAATCTGCGCAGGCGCGTGTGGCCCAGTTGCCCGGCGCAACATCGTGGTGTAGACCGTAGGCCTGGATGTCGCCCTGGATCGTCGGGACCTTGGCGCCCGCGTCGACGAGCGCGGTGGCGATGGCTACGACTCGCGCCT
>CAYSWE010000581.1:0-2809 GCA_964434515.1 uncultured Phycisphaerales bacterium
CTGGCGTCATACTGCAATCGATGCTGCATAGCTGTTAGCGGCTAAATTGCGGTCCTAACGAAACGCACCCCTGGGGTTGTGAGATTTCAGCGTTTCGGTCGGACTGTCGCCGCGAATCGTGGTCGCAGCCGTCGTAGCGTTGTGACTGCGTATTCCGGCGCATGTGGGCAGTCGTTCCGGGGACCTGGGCAGTCAATCCGAGCGACTTGGGCACTGGCGACCGCGTGAGTGGCAGGTTGGGTTAACGGTTGGTGTTGAGGCCCTTCTTTTTGCGGCCAGATGGGCCGGTCAGGGTGAGCAGGTGGGCATTATGCACGACGCGGTCGCAGATGGCGTCGGCCACGGTCGGGTCCCCCAGTGCCGCGTGCCATTTGGCAGTGGGTAGCTGGCTCGTGATGACGGTTGACGAGTGGTCGTAGCGGTCTTCTAGGATCTCCAGCAGGTCTCGTCGTTCGGCGTCCTTGAGGGGCGCTATCAGCAAGTCATCGAGCACCAGCACCTGGAGCTTCGCGAGGCGAGTCAACAAGCGTGGATAGGTTCCGTCGGCGCGAGCGATGGCCAGTTGTTGCAGGAGTCTCGGGACGCGGGTGTATAACGTGCGGAAGCCGTGACGGCAAGCAGCCTGAGCAAGCGCAGCTGCGACATAGCTCTTTCCGCTTCCGGTTTTTCCGACGCAGATAATATTGTGACGATTGGTTACCCATCGGCATTTCTGCAGGTCACGCACGGTCGTCTTGGTGATCCCTCGTCCCTGAGTCGTCCAGATGTCTTCAGTCGTCGCGTCATGCGTCAGCTTGGCTGCCCTCAACAGGCGCGACAGTCTCCGGTTCTCCCGTGCCGTCCATTCTGCGTCGACCATCTGCCCGACCTTCTCGGCAAAGCTGAGCTGGTTGCCCGGCGACTCACGCTGCAGTTCGAGAAAGACCTCGGCCATCGCGTTCATCTTCATTTCTATCAGCTTCTGATATGTTTGCTCATCGAGCATTGCTGTCTCCTTCTGTTTTCGTTGTGGGTATGGGGTCTACAGGGCACGCATTGGCACCCGTTGCGTAGTACTCGCCGCCGCGTACGTTCTCGTGCAGAGGAAGCTGCAGCTGTTCGGACTCCTCTGTGTCGACCTGGTCGAGGCCGTTCTTGAGTATGGCGACGACGCTTCGGCGAGTTGGTGACCCGATACGCAGGGCTCGCTGACAGGCGGCCTCGACTCGTTCAGACGAGTACCGCTTCACATCGCTGATCAACGCTAGACATGAGCGGTACCCTTGCTCCGGATGCGGCCTGCCAGCGACGATCGCTGCCACCAACTCTCCCGTATTCGGACCAAGCTCTGTCGCCCAGTCGACCAGTCGCTGCGGGGGCCACGCTCCGTACTGGCGATGTGATTTCGGACGGTGTTCCTTGCGTGTGACGTACGTGCCTTTGGCCCCGTACGACCGTCGATGGCTCGCTATTCTTCGCCCATCCGCCAGTAACTCGACCGTGCCGCTCGTTGCCCGTACCCACAACTTGGTGCCGATTAGTTCATGCGGCACACTGTAGTAGCGCCTGGCAAACTCCACGTGATAATCAACGTTTACCTTCGCCTTTTTCCAGGTCGACGGTTCAAAGCGCCTCGCTGGCAGTGACTTCAGAGCCGGCTTGTCGAGCGCTTCGTAGCGGCTACGGCGGCAGCCATTCAGCTTGCGGAACGGGCGCTCGTTGAGCTCGTCAAGCAGAAGCGCGATCGCCGCATTCAAGTCTTCCAGCGTGAAAAATGTCACGTTGCGAAGGCGAGCTAGGATCCAGCGCTGGACGATCTGCACGCCGACTTCGACCTTCGCCTTGTCCTTCGGTTTGCGCGGACGAGCCGGAATGACCGCCGTGCCGTAGTGTTCGGCAAACTCAGCGAAGACCGGGTTGACCTCCGGGTCAATGCGATGCGGACCTGACACCGCGCTTCGAAGTTGGTCCGGAACGGTGATCTCTGGAACGCCTTGGAAGAACTCAAACGCACGCGCGGTTGAGGCGATGAATTCATCCCGCTGTTGGGTCCGTGTTGCCTCCGCAAACGTGAAGCTGCTGGCGCCGAGCACTGCCACATAGAGTTCGACTTCAGTGACTTCGCCCGTCTGTCGATCGACGACCGTCGGTTTCACTCCCGAGTAGTCCAGGAAGACCTTCTCGCCCGCTCGGTGCTCCTGCCGCATCGAGGCGTCCACGCTTGCCCGAAACTGTCGATACCGGTCGCAGAACTGGCTGTACTGAAAGGGGCGACGGCGTTGTCGGTCGTTCTGCGCCGCTTCGCAGTACTCCACCCACAACAGCTGAAGCGTGACGCCTTTGCGTCGCAGCTCGCGGTGGAGCCAATTGTGATCGATCGGCAGCCGCCTCGAGGGTTGCGCGGTCGCGTTCGACTTGAACAGCTGGGCCTCGAGCTCGCTTTCGCTCAGCTCTTTCGCCGTAGCCCACGCAAGCCCAGCTTCGCGGGCACGTCGCAGGTAGCTGCTGACCGAGCCCTTAGAAAGCCCAGTCGCTGCGGATATCTCTCGGTGGCTGCGTCCCAGCTCGTACTTGAGCCGCAGTACTTCTCGGATTCTTCTCATCGGATGACGCTGCATTCGGCGACGATGTCGCCAAGGCTGCGCCACTCACACGATCATCGCGCCCAAGTGCCCGGAATCGGTGCCCAAGTGCGCCGGAATCGGTGCCCAAGTGCTCCCGGAATCGGTGCCCAAGTGGCCCCGGAATCGGTGCCCAAGTGCCCCCGGAATACGCAGTCAAAGTCGGCACCGTCCAACAACCACCGCGCCCTGCGCAGCTCCAAGCTCGC
>CAYSWE010000582.1:0-2777 GCA_964434515.1 uncultured Phycisphaerales bacterium
CGTCGAGCCCTGCCACGACGCGCAGAATGGCGCCGTCCGGGGGGACGGAGATCGGGATCTCCAAGGTTGTGTTGCCGCGTGGTTCGCCGACGGTGATCGACGGCGAATAGTAGAGGCCGTCACTGGTCGGGTCTTGCGGGGCTTTCTGGATCGCGTCGCGTGGGACGAGTTCGGTGAGTTCGAGGACCGGCTTGGTGAGCGCACAACTGCGCAGCATGTGGATGTGAACCGCAGCGCTGGCTGCATGACGTTCGAATTCGAGCACGATCTGCTCGTTCGAATCCTGGTTCGCGGGGAGCGTGATTGCGAACGGCGTGACCGTGAGCTTCGGGGATGCCGTGACCTCGAGAAGCTGTCGCCAGGTCCGTCTGACATTGGCGATGCGAAACGTGGCTCCTCGCGATTGGATCGTGCCAAAGAGACGCAAGCCGCGCGTTCCCGGTCGGACTGACCAGGCGAGCCGGATCCGCGAGCCGATCTTGGCAGGCAAGCGCACGGTGATTCGTTGCGCCTCACGATCCACGCGACCCGCGCTCTCGGGGTCGGCTCCGGGCGCCAGCGGGACGAATGCCGTCGCCCCGACCGTCCGGGTCGCGGCTTTCAGGCTTGCGTCTTCGAGCAAGTCCGTCACCAAGGACTCGACGTCGCAGCCATAGGCACCGTCCTCGAGTCTGTGGACGTTCGAGATTCTCCAGAAGATCTCGCCGTGGGTTGTCGCAAGCTCCGGCCACGGCGGACGCATCGGTCCGGTCGGGGCTCGCTGCAGCAGTGCGTGGAATCCCCCGGGCAGCACCGGACAAAACCGCGGCGTTGCGGAGGCTTGACGTCGTGTCGTTAGGATGTGCGTGGTGCGCGGGCCAGCGCCGAGATCCCAGTAGGCCAACAGTCCGGCGCTTCGTGTGGACGGCTGGTCGATGCCTCGGTTTTCGAGGCATAGCCGGCCTCGTCCTGGCAGCCCCGCGTGTGGTAGTGCGAGCGTGAATCCCCCGTCAAACAGCGCCGGGATGACGAGGTTTGGGTGATTGCGAAGCTTTGCTTCATAGATTGGTGCCCAGCCCAGTTCGAACGCGCGCAGTCCCAATGGGGGCGGCGGCGCATGTCGTTTCGTGCCTTGTGCCGTCAGGATGGTCCCGGCGAACGCGTGCATTTCGGCTGCGCCCAGGCGGATGGTCGGCGTGAGCGCACGCGTGAGCATGGACGCCGAGTCGCCGAGTGGCGCAAGGGAACCATCGGGAGCGGTCGCCGGTAGAACGAGAACCGGCCGCTTTGCTGCGTCGACAAAGAATCCGGGGGCGACGTTGCGGCTCGTATGCAGGATGACCAGGGCATCGGCCTGTTTCACCCAGGCGTCGCCGGCGTGGGCGCGCAGCGCGGCCGTGGCGATCGTTTGGATGTTGGCGTCGTTGGCTACGAGGGCCGGGCGCCATTCGGCAGCGCTGCCGCGGAGCAGCAAGTGGCCAGAGGAAAGGCGCTCGATCCACGCTGCGAGACTTCCCGCGGTGGGCACGGAGTTCGGGGGCGGGGTCGTGTTGTAGTAGCGTCCGCCAAAGAACGCGAGCGACAGTGCCTCCCGGCCATGCATCGCGGGTTGTTGTGTCAGCACCGGCAGGACCCGCAGCGTGAGCGTTTGCTGTCGCGCGGGTCGACGGATGCTTTTCCCGACCTGCTCGGCGGTCACGCCGCGTCCCGCGTATTCGAGCCGGATCTGTGCAACTCCCGAGCGAGCGTCAAGACCCTGGACCGTGACTTGCAGCTTACCGTTCTTCCAGAGCGATCGATCATCGACCCGGATGACCGTCTCGTCGAAGGCTGCATTCGGCCGCGACGCAATGTGGCGCAGCGGTTCGTTGCCGACGCCAATGGAAAGGCTACCCGCGAAACGCAGCCGAATCCGTGCATGCAGTCGTTGGGGCAAGATCGGCAGGGCGTAGACGAACGGTTCGCTACCGCTCGTCCAGCGACCATTCCCGCGACCATCGGGAAACGGGTGCACCGAGGAAGTGCCGGGGTCGAGCAGCCAGCGTTCGTCGTCGTCGCCGCAGTCGGCCACCGTGGCGTGGCCGAGGTTCACGGTTGCGGTCACCTCTTGCATGCCACCCGCATCGTTGGCGTTCGGACGGACGACGATGACGGCCTTCCCTTCGGCGGGAAGGTGTCCTGCCTCGACGATCGCCGTGTAGCGCTGGTTGGCGATGTCGGGCGTCAACAGAAGACGGAGGACGAGTGGTTGCTGTGGGCTCGCTGCGTCGCTCACGGTCACCGTTGCATCGAGTTCGGGCGCCGGGTTCTCGAGACCACCAAGGGCCTGTACGCGGATTTCGAGATCGCGTTCCGAGTCGTGCTCTGGCGGGAGCCTGAGTCGTAGTGTGAGTCCCCGCTTGGGCTGTAGATCGAGCCCTTGGGCGAGGCTCGCGCTGTCGTGCGTGCCGGCGTCTCGACCGTTGCAGACCACGCGACGCTCGGCTCGCGGGCGTGGCAAGAAGCGCACGCGAACCGCGTTGCTTACGGCGGTGGCCTCGAGTGTTTCGATGTTCAGATCGACGGCGAGCGCACCCGTCTTGATGGGGCGGATGCGGCACGAGTCGAAACAGGTCGCGCGACCGGTCTCCAGCTCGACGATCGCGTCGCCCCATTGATCGAGGAAGCTGCGAATCCATGGCGCGATGGAGGCGATGCCAGTCGATGTCGAATCGGACCGGAGTGCCGGGCTGCCGAGACGTGCCACGATTGGTTTGACCGCGGTTCCACCCGGGCGCAGCGGAGCTCTGAGGGCAGCC
>CAYSWE010000583.1:0-2754 GCA_964434515.1 uncultured Phycisphaerales bacterium
GACATCCTGGTTGAGACCCAGGTGATCGTGGAATTCAAGGCCGCTCAGCACGCGAAGCCGATCCACCAAACTCAGCTTCTGATCCACTTCAGCTTCTGATCCACTTCAACGTCAGGCTGCTTGAAGGATGGATGCGCCGTTTCGGTCAGCTGCTTCCGCCGGGGAACCCTCTCTGTCGTGGTTCAATCTGCACCAACATGGCTTTCTAGAAACCCCGACCCGTGAAACGTGCCAACGCTTAGATTCCCAGTCAGAATCTGCTCCAGAGGATCCCTAGTGAGTAGGCGGCGTGCGACCTTTTCGCCGTCGTCTCGAAACCACGATCCAGTATGGAGGCAAGTATGATGATACGCAAAGGAATCTCGTTCGTGCTGTTCTCGGCATTGTTTTTGGCGCTCACTAGCTGCAAGGGAACCTTCAGCGGGCATGCTGGCCCCGATGGCGTTAGCGGGGAGGGCAAGGTCGACATCGACATTCTCTCGGGGACGACCGCTGGCTCGGGCAAGTCTCTCGGCCGTGGAAGCGTCAAGCTCGATGGAATGGACGAGCCCGTCAAAGGCGAGCTTTTCGATACGGACGGAGATGGTCAGCCGGACCGGTTCAAGCCGGACGAAGGGCAGTCCGTGGGCAACAAGACCATCGACGGGCAAACGGACGGCACGACATGGTATGTCATGAAGATTGAGGGTACAGTGGGTACGTTCCGATAATCTCGCGCGGCCGGGTCGGTGGGTCGCGTATGGAGGATCGCAATGCGAGAATCAAGACGCCTCACCCTTGCGTGCGCCGTGGGGTTGGCTGGCTGCGCCGCTGTCCCCAATGAGGCACTCAAGTCGCTGTCTTGGATGAAGTGGCGTGTTCCGTTTCTTGCGCCGGAACTCTTCCCGGCCGCGAGCCGGCTGCTCAAGGGCTTCGATGAGCGGACGGAGGCGGCGGACTGGCGCGCGGGGGATTCCGTGCTCTATGGACTCGATTTGTGGAATGGCAAGTCACGGCGGCGTTGGCTGGTCCGACTCACGGTACGAGCGGACCGAAGCGACCGATCGGGGCGGGTGGGCATGACCTTTGCGTTATCCAACGGACAGAATTTCCGGTGGGAGTTCGAGGAGCCGTGGTTCCCGATCCGTTTCGAGATCTTCGATGCGGTCTCCGGTGCTCGCTTGGATCGGACCGAGGCCGACCTCATGCCACTCCTGGCCGAAGGCTTCTTGGGCCTCGTTCGGCCGAAGCCCGGCGTTCGGCGCCAGAAGCAACCTCCCTATCGCGCTCTTGGCTCAGAGGCCCTTCAGCGATTCGCGCGGCCGTCGGCGGGGATGATAATGCTGGGGCGCGTGCTCCAATCCAACCGTGTTCTGGTCCACTACCTTCTTCAACTGATCGACCGGCCCAGTCTGTGGTCGATCCTTTGGCACCTCGGCATCGACCTGACCGTGAGCCCATTCTTCGACGAGTTCCGGAGGACGAACGATGAGCCACCCAATGTGCCACCGTCGGACGAGCACGTGATCTTTCCATTGGTGGCTACGGTCAACGGGAACGTGCAGACCCAGGCGGAGGTCCTGGCAGTGGATCCGCGACGCCCCTATGCACTCCTCGGTGGGATTGTCGCGGCGCACGCCGAGAACCCGTCGAACCTAAAGAAGCACATGGACTTGATCCTGTTAGCGGCACGCCTCGGCGGCAACGGCGGCCAGGCTTCGCCACGGTAGCGCGATCTCTCAGTCCTCGAGGTGCCCCAGCGCCTCGTCGACTAGCGGTGCCAGAACGGCCAGCGGGTGGGCTTCGCCGGCCTCGGCGAACATGCGCGCGAGCGGCGCGGCGAAGTGACGCGCGACCGGCGAGTTGTAGCCGAGGGACGCGAGTACGCCGCGCGTGGCCATGAGCTTCGGCGTGACGGCACCGGGCATGGCGCGTGCGAGTTCGAAGTAGCTGGCCAGGAGGGCACGCTCATTGGCGATCAAGTGCGGGTCAATGAGTGCGTTGGCAGCGAGGATCTGCGTGAGCTGGTGGCCAATGGCGCGCACATAGCCTTCGACGTGCTCGGGACCGGGGCGCGTCCATAGGCCCAGCCTGCGCCGCGGTCGCACGTGTCCGGCGCGTTCCAACCGATCCAGCACGGCCCGTTCGATCTCCAGGGCATACCCCTCATAGGCGTCGGTCGTCGACTCCACCGCGACGCTGAGTCGATCGAGCGTCGACCTGGTGCGCCAATCAAACAGCTCGATCTCGATACTCGTGGCATCGGTTCGTTGCACGAGCACGCCGTGCACGATGATGTCGGGGACCGCATCGGCCGGGCAATCACTCAGTAGCCACTCGAGGTCCCAGGGCTCGCCGCCGAGCACCGGTCCCCCACCCTTGACGGTTGGGACAAACGTCGAGGTCACGGCGTCGGTCGAGAACCGCAGCGCTTCGGCCAGATACAACGGCAGTGCGGTCGAGAACCGACCGAATCGCGTCGTCCCCTCGACGCCGGGCTTCTCCCCTGCACGCATCGTGTCGGCCAGCGTAAGGAACAGGAGTCGGACGGACGCGGGCGCGCGTCGCGGAATGAGCTCGCTGGTTTCCTCGCTCTCGTGTGCCCAGATCGGTCCTTCCAGCAGCACGATGCGAACGGTGTCGTCGTCGATCGTCGGTAGCCCCGTACGCGACAGCAGCTCCTGTTCGAACTCCGCCAGGTAGTCGGCGATCTGCGGGGCGTCGAGGGCAAGCAGCCGATCCAGGAGACGACGGGCGTCCTGCAGCCGGCCGACT
>CAYSWE010000584.1:0-2746 GCA_964434515.1 uncultured Phycisphaerales bacterium
TGCAGGTTCCTCGATTGGCTCGAGGAAGTCGGTGAACATCGCGTGTTCCTCGTACATCGCAAGCTTGCGCCGGCGTAGCTCGACCGGGTCGACCTTGCGGATGCGCGTGTCGCCGCGAGCGAGCGCCGGGGTCTTGTCGCGGAAGCTGTTGCCGCCCTGTTCGCGTCCGACAAGCACGCGTTCTTGGATGTGTTTTTGGACCTCATCGAACGGGACTCCGCGCAGTCGGACAGGAGCGGCTCCTTCGGGCAAGATGCCCTGCGCGACGGTCGGCGTGCCGAGCAGCGCGCAGGCAAAGATCACGCGGGCGGTTGTCTTCATTGCGACTGTCTTCATTGCGACCATCTCAGGGTTGGGCCTTGTCAGCGTTGTGGGCTAGGACCTGCCAGGACAGCGTCCGGATCGGCGCCATGGTCTTGGGCAGGTCGAAGATGCCTTCGGCGTAGCTCTTGTTGCCACCCAGCAGCCTGCAGTCGTAGTTCATGGAGATCTTCGGCGCGCCGTAGATGATGCTCTCATTGCGGGCAATGATGGCGCCATTGATCTCGACCGGCGACGTCCAGGGTAGCGTGACCCAGGCAAGTGCGTGGTTCGTGTACATCACGGCCTCGACCTTGGTCATAGCGAGGCTTGCGATGTCGGAATACTGCGCCACGCCACCGGCCGGTAGGTTGCCGCCCCAGTTGGCGCTGGTCAGCGCGCTCGGGAGATCGAGCTCGCTGAGCCCGATGCGGCCGTCCTGGACTCCGTCGCCGTCGATATCTTCGCCGGTGCCAGGGATCGGGTCGTCGATCGACTTTCCTGGCGGAATGATGCCGAGCAGCTGGTCTTTCAGGGTGTACTTCTCGGTGGTCGCCTCGCCGTCGCCGTCGAGCAGGTCGTCATCGGCGGTGGACGCGATGCCGTCGCGTCCGTCGCGTGTGTTCGGAATGCCGTCTTCACCTGCGTCTTCTTCAGACTTGTTATCGTCGTTGTCCAGCCACCAGTCGACGTAGTAGCGCCAATCGGATTTCGTGAGGTCGCCGAGCACGATGTTCTCGCGGGCAAACAGCCCCAGCATGTCTTTGTCCTTGTTGGCGGTGATCCAGGCCTCTTGGACGGCCTTGGTCTGCGAGGCGGGCCGAGCGCTGGCGGGCGGGTTCGCATAGCTCAGGTTGTTCGGAATGTAGACGTTGCCGCCTGCGTAGATCGATCCTTGACCCTTCACTACGCCGGAGATCACGACGTTGCCGCGAACGACGACTGTGCCCGTGATCACGATTGGCTTGGCCGCCGTGCCGACCAGGTAGAGGTTCTGTTGTTCGCCGGATTCGTCGCCGAGGACCGCGTCGCTGATCTCGACACCATCGACCTTGATCGAACTCCCCTGCGCCTTCGCGCTCTTCTCGTAGACCGACAGGTCCGTGAGGTTGGGCATGGTGACTTGGTCCTGGAAGTCGTGTTGGTTCTTTGACTTGCCACCTTCGCCGCGGACGTTCTGGGCGCCGACGACATCCCAGCCGGAGAAGACGCCGCCATCCAGGCCGTCTTGCAGACCATCCCCATTGGAGTCTTGGTAGCCCTGCAGGTTGGCGTTGCCGCCGACCCATGCCAGGCCATCGTAGGCGGTTTGGCCCGTGATCAGCGGAGCGTAGCCTCCGGCATCGAACTGTCCGTTGCTGCGCAGGCTGCCATTGCACTCGATCGTGTCACCGTAGAACCAGCCCCAGTTGTTCACGAAGTAGGCGTAGTTGAAGATCTCGCTCGGCTCCTGCTCGACGCGGATTGTCGTGCGGATACTCTGCGAGAATACACGACTTCCCGACGGCAGATTCTTCGGGGCGCGCGGGAAGTAGCCGGTGGACGTGATGGTGATGTCCATGCCGTCGAGTCGCTCGACCGTGTCCATGGTCACGACAAACTCCCCGAGGGTCGAGGCGCCGTCCTTGACGGGTTCGGCATCGAAGGCCGTGATGGTCTTGAATCCGCCTTCCCCATCGTCGAATAGGGTCTTGAGACCGGCGAGCGGATCGAGCGGCGCGGTCTTCTTGACGACCGCCCGCGTGAACGCAACCGTACGCTCGACTCCTGCATCGGCGATCGCAAATGCCTTGAGCTGCATGATCCCGCGTCGCGAGTCTCCGAGCTCGGTCGAGGTCAGAATCGACGTGGCGTAGACCATCGCGCCGAGAGCGGTTGCCGCAAACAGGGTCACGACAAACGCGATGCCGCGTTCAGAGCCCCGGTGTTGGCCTGGGACTTGGGTCCCGGGAAGAAAGACGTTCATGGTGTTCCCCGTGCTGCGTGATGTTGGATCGAATACTCAGTTGCGTAATGCGACATCGAATCGCATGCGTCGGACGTTGTCGGGGTTGCCTGGCGTGGGGCGCGCGTGAATCTGAACGTGGTACACCGAGCCAACCTTCTGCACCTTGAATCCCGGCTCGGTTGCGTGGGTGCCTTTTCTCAGGTGGCGCAGAAGCGTCCGCTGCCGCACGACGTTGCCATTCGTGTCGAGGATCTGGCGACGCAGCTGCCGGTCGACTTTGCCCTGCTTCGCGACTGGCACGACCGTGTAGCGCAATGACCAACCCGGCTTGGTGCGGTCGGCTTCGGTCGTGCCCAGACTGCGGGAATACACGCCCCAAGTGGTCGCACCGCCGCTTGTCGCGAGGGGCATCTTCATGGTGACGGAGTCGTTCTGATCCGGAAGCTGCGCAATCACGAGGTTGCCGGCCGACGCCTGGCGCAGCTCCTGGGCCAGGCC
>CAYSWE010000585.1:0-2742 GCA_964434515.1 uncultured Phycisphaerales bacterium
CCGCAGCACTCGCAGGTTTCGACGTGAAACAAAACGCGTGCTGAGCGCTCCTGATCCAGCTCGCCATCCAGCAACGCGGAGATATCGCTCTGCAGCGCGGCACACGGATCCGCCAGCTCGGAGTCCCCATCCTGGCCAAAACGACCAGCAGCTTGAAAGCGATCGCTCAACTCGCCCCCTCCGTTGCCGCATCGAGCGAGGAATCCGCACCCGCCCCGTCGACCTGACCCGCGACACGACGGAAACGACCGGTCGTCCGCGGAGCGAAGCAGCGTGGCGCGGACCGGCGTGGCGCGGACCGGCGTGGCGCCTCGGCAACGCCGATCGAACGATCGGATGCGCGCGGGTTGGAGGCCGCGTCCGACGCAACCTCGTCCTCGTCGCGCGCGATCGCGGTACCGCCAACCTCCGTCGGCTCCCAGCGCTCAACACTCGTGTGCACCCGATCCAGTGTCCGAAGGATTTTCTTGCGAGCTCGGAAGATCACCATCTTGAGGTTTTCTAACCGGATCTCAAGCGCAGCGGCGGCCGCCTTGTAGGGCTCACCGGCAACCTCAACCATGTAGAGCGCGGTGCGCTCGCGTTCGCTCAGTTGCTCGTAGGCAGCGAGATACATCCGCAAGTACAGGATGTAAGTCCTTGAGCAAATCTCGGCGGACTCCTCGCGAATCGCCGTCCCGAGCGGGGTCCGAGCTCGAACGTCCGCGCGGGTCTCGATCTCTTCGTCCTGCAGTTCGTGGCAGGTCTCGCGGTCCTTGTCGCGCGTACACTTGTAGACCGTGTTGCGAATGATCATGCTCGCCCAGTGGCGAAATGCTTGATCCCGGTCCGCCTTGAACTTGTGCGGATAGCGATAGATATTGAAGAAGACTTCCTGGAGCACGTCCTGCGCGTCGAGGGCAAAGTAGAACTTGCGCAGGCGGGCCGCGATCACCGCCAGAAAGAGACGGTAGTTGACTTCGTAGAGTAGCCCGAACGCCAACTGGTCCTGAGTCACGCGAAACGCGTCCATAAGCCGAGTGGACAAGCGGTCACGAAACGCCTCGAGTTCGCCCTTCTCGAGTCGCGGCCTCGCGACGACCTTGGACCGGCCACGACTGCCGAGAACCGCGCTCGGCGCGATCCGTTCCTCGTACATCTGCTTCAGCTCGAGTAGCGCAGGATCCTGCGCTATCTCGTGCAGCATCCCCAGGCGCTCGGCCAAGTTTGGGGGGAATGATGTAGGAGACGACATGGCTGCCTTGTGACTTGTAGACGACAACCCTCTGCGCCGCAGTCACACGACGTGGGAAGCAGGGGGTAGCCTAACCGGAATCGGGGATCAGCTGTAGCCCCATAGACCAAAGCCACGCTACAAGTCACACACGATCGTCCAAAAAATGCTCACTTGGCCCTGGTGCCACCCAAGAGACATCCCTAACCGACTACTGTGAACTCAGTTACGTGGCTGCAGAGAAATCGCCGCGCTGCGATGGCAAGGCAACGACGATCTCGGCTCCCGCCACACCTGACGCTCCCGGAAAGAGACGGCCACCATGCTCCTCGACGATCCAGCGCCGCATGCGCTCGACGAGGTGCGGCGGCACATCACGAAGCGGCACGTCCGTGGCGGGTGTCGCGACGAAGCGGTGCAGCGTGTGCACCGCACCGCACTCGATCTCAATGCGGATCAAGCCCCGCCGACCAATGCGCCAAGCCAGGGCCGTCAGCACCAGCCGGAACGCATGCCAGATGAGCGCCGGGCGGCACATCACCGGCTCGATGCCATCGACAGGAGGTAGGCGAATGTCAACTTCGGCATACACCGGGTGGATGACCTTGGCAGCGTCGCGTACGAGTTCACTCGTGTTGCGTGGCTCCATCCCGACGGCAGCCTTCTCGGCGACCCTACGACTCTCGCACTGCGTGGCCTCCATCCAGGCCGTGATCTCGATGGATCGCCGCACCTGGTCCGCGAGCTGCCCCAGGTCGCCGCGCGCGAGCGCGTGTTCGACCTCGAAGCCGAGGGCTTTGGCTTCTTGCAGCCACTGGTCCATGATCTCGTGGTCATGCAGCCACCTCTTGCCAAGCCGGGCGATGCCATCTTCGACCGCCTCGAGCGAAGTCTCGCCGGCGCTCGGAAACGCGCGCGCTCGGGGCTGCGGCTGCAACAGGACGTCGTCGGCCTCAGCGCCGTCGAACTCGCTGTCGTCGGCCGCCGCGCCAGGATCCTCGGCAGAAATGACGAGGATGCGCGCGCCGTGCGTCGCGGGGGCACGCCGAATCCGCCGGATCGCCTGCTCGAGCGGTTCGACGAGCTCACGTTCGTCAACGACGACCAACGCTCCTGGCCGCGGTTTCCCGACTCGAGCCTGCGGCGCTTGCGCGCTCGGGGATTCGAAAGCGTTCGGGGAATCGGTCATCGAAAGGCATCCTCTGCGTCAGCGTCGCTGAGACCCTGCTTCTCATCGGCCGGTGCGACGGGACTCTTGAGCGATCTGGCGTCCGCGTGGTCCTGAGTCGCTCCCTGTTGGGCGAGCTGGCGCTCGAGGCCGGCTTCGACCTCGTAGCGTTCGGGCCAGCCGACCCGGGCGCCGACGCCGCTCGCTTCGCCGAATGGATCGCCGCCGGACGCCACGGCGACATGAGCTACCTCGCTCGAAATGCCGAGCGGATCCAAGATCCGGGCCGCCTAGTCGAAGGCGCCAAGTCCACGCTCGCGCTGGGCTTCGACTACGGATCGAACGCGGCCGCAATCCAGGG
>CAYSWE010000586.1:0-2729 GCA_964434515.1 uncultured Phycisphaerales bacterium
GGCACCATCGTTACGATTCCGTGTCCGCCGCTCGCGCCCTTCCCTATGTACGGCGGACGCGGCGCTTGGCGCCTGCCCTACTTTCTACCCGACGGGTCGACGTTCGGGAATACGGTTTACTACAAGCCCCATGGTGTACGTCCTATTTGGGAGAAGGGGGCGACACCCGCATTGGACAGGCTCTACTTCGTCTACCCGGATCGGTCGGAGGCGGAGTACGCGAAGGTCACGACCGCCAACAACATCGGACGATGGCGGCTCGTTCGCTATCTGCGCGGCAATCGACAGAGCCCGGATTGGCAGCAGACCTACGAATACGACGCTGGGCACGGCGGATTGCTCAAGGTCACCACGCGCCGAGGAATCCAGACGACCTTCACCTGGTCGGACCACAATCCCGGCGGTGCGGCAGCGTGGCGTGTGGACCGTGTCAGCATATCCGCGCCCTGGGCCTTCGACTGGCCCAGTTTGACGACTACGCTGACCTACGAGTCTGCGTCTCCCTGGAGACTGATCGAGACCACGGCGCCAGCTCGCGATGTCACGACCGACTTTGATCGCGACGGGATCCTCGAGAGCCATGGCAACTTGCCCATCAAGACGGGGTTCGTCTACGAAGGCTCCTCGTCGCTCCTCAAACGAGTCGAGGAGCACACGCTCGCGGGAAATCCGGGGGACCCGCGGATTGCGCTGATCGAGAACACGTACGACACGCAGGTTTCTTGGCGAGTCACGCGACAGATCGAGGGGCCAGCGAATCCGCAGGGCTTGGTCGGCCAGGATCCGCACGAACACGACTTCGCCTATCCAGCGCCCGGCAAGGTTCGCTGGATCGACTCCATGGGTATCGTGCGGACCTACACGAGCGAGGACTACAAGGATTCCAATGGCCAGACCACGCCAATCAGTCATCTGCCCAGTACGCGCAGGATCATTCAAGTGGATCAGGAGTCGGCGGCCGGTCCGGCTGGATTGGTCTCCCATGGCGTCTTGACATGGAAGTATGGCTATCAGAACTGCGGCGCGTGTGGTCCCAGTGAGATCGAGCTTCCGTCGCACGCGAAGATCACGCTCGTCTACGATCCGTTGGGGCGCGGCTTTCCGATTAGCCGTACCGAGACGCCCCGACCGAACACCCAAGAGTCGCCAACGACGCGGACGTGGGCCTATGAGCCATGGTTCGGCATTGACTATCGTCTAGCGAGTCGCGTCACGAGCTACACCGATCCAACAGGTGTTCAGTCGCTGTTTGGCCACGCGCTGATCTCTGGAGTCGGCGTCAAGACCACCGAGAAGCGCAAGGTCGGTGGGACTGAGACCCTGGTTGGAGTAACACAGGGAGACCTCATCGGCAACCTGGTCTGGGACGAAGAAGCGCCGATCGCGGTGGATGGCGGCGGGACTAGTCCGCTTCGCGTCGAATATGCGTATGGTACGGATCCAACACTCGCGGACTTCGGTCTCGTCAAGGAGGTTCGGAGGGTTGGCCTTCCCCCTTCTAAGGTGACCTACGACGGGCCCGGGTGGATTGCATCTCGCAGCGATTCGGCGGGACATACGTACGTCTACACGCGGGACGCATACGGGGTCACGACCCAGATCGCGGGGCCAACTGCAGCGGCCGGTTATGGGCCTGCGGTGCTGCCCCTGATGGCCGAGTACAAGCACGACCATCGCGGGCGTCGAACGAAGATCCGCCGCCGAGCATACAAACATGATGGCAGCTCCTATGCGCGTGAGTGGGTCGAGTCGAGGATCGTGTTCGACGTGTTTGGGCGTATTTGGAAGACCTATCGCGACAAGGCGAGCATGGGGCAGGCGCTGCCCGCACAGTCGACCGACTGGCTAGTGACGGAGTACACCTGGGACAGCGGAGACTACCTGCAACAGATCGAGCGGCTACACCCAACGATGCCGGCCACGGGCTATGAGCTGACTCTTTTCGTCCACGATGGTCACGGCCGGCTGGCTTCGATCGAGACCGTGCTAAACGCCAATGAGAATCGCACCGTGCAGTTCGGTTTCGATGCCGATGGCTTGCTCGTCAAGCGCAAGGACTCGACAGGGCTCTTGACGGAGATGGTTCGGGATGGCTTCGGGAGACCGAAGGTGTTTGTCTATCCAGGCGGGTTTTCGTCGACACTCACGTTGGATGCTGCGTCCCGCCCGATCCAACGACAATTCAAAGCAGGTTCCGTAAGCAAGTCTACGGTTACGTACATCTACGATCCCGGGACGAAGCGGTTGGTGGGCATTATCCGGACGGTGGCCGGCTCCTCCGCCTCGTCGACGACGTCGCTCCAATACACGGGTTGGGGACACGTTGCTCGCGTCGTGGGTCCATCGGGCCGTAGTCGTTCCTTCCGATACGATGCGCTCGGGCGTCCGCGGCGCGTCATCGACGACCTCATCGGACCTGGCCAAGGGAATGAGTTGGTCTATTCCTATGACAACACCAGCCACGTCGTGCAGATGTTGCGCAACGAGCAACGGGACCTTGGCAACGGGAGTTTTCAGGTGGTCAGCTACCGGACTGATCTGACTTGGAACGAATGGGGCCTGCTGACGAAGGTCGAGTCCTATGGCACGGGATCTACACCCGCTATTTCTCTGTACGCCTATGACAGCTTGCGCCGGAACACATGGGCGCAGGATGCCGTGACGAAGATCGTGCGGCGTTCCTACGATGCCTCCGGGCGCGTGCTCAGCGTGACTCGCAAGCCGCGAGC
>CAYSWE010000587.1:0-2682 GCA_964434515.1 uncultured Phycisphaerales bacterium
GGACCTCGACTTCGCGCGGACGCTGTGCCTTCGCTGCGGCAGCATTCGCGCGCAGACGCTGCAGTGTGAGGGCCGCGGCCTGTCGGACCCTGGCGGACGAATCCGCGAGTAGGGGAACGACCTCTTCTGCGAGTTCGAAAGCCGAGATCCTTCCCAGCGCGATGCAGGCTGCGGCTCGCATCGTCGGGTCCTTGCTGCGCAAGAGCGGGAGCAGGGCCCCGCGTGCCTGAGGCTTGCTCTCCGTCGCTCGAGTCTGTCCCAGGGCGAAGATGACCGCTCGACGCACGTCTGGATCCTCATCCGACAGCGCGGTGCAGAGCGGTGCCGTGGTTGGCACGGTCCCGATACGGCCAAGTGCGATCGCGGCTCGGGCTCGCAGCCAGCTCGATTCGTGCCGAAGCATCGCTGCCAGTTGAGCTTCGACGCCCTTTGGGCGTTGGTCTTCGAGTTCGCTCAGCTTGGCCAGAGCGTCGAGATGCTGGCCCCACGGATAGTTCGCGCAGGCAGTTAGCGAGAAACCCACGAGTTGGAGTAGAATCGTCCAGCAGAGAGCCGAACGCGGTGCAGCCCGGATATGGCGATCTCGTCTTCCTGGGGTCATGCTACTTGCAGGTGGCAGCGCGTGGGCCTAAATCGAGACCGCAGCCAACCAACAACAGAGGCGAAAAGCAACAACATGTGGACAGCGGAAGACGTCAAGAAGAAGGTCCAAGAGACGAAAGTCGTGGTTTTCGGCAAGGGTTCCAAGCAAATGCCGCAGTGCGGCTTCACGATGCGGGCGATCCAGGTCTTGATGGAGTGCAACGTGCCGTTCGAGGTGATCAACATCTTTGACGATCCGTCCATTCGGCCCGCCTTGGTCGAACACAGCGGTTGGCCGACCACGCCGCAGGTCTTCGTGGATGGCGAGTTCCTCGGAGGCTCGGATATCCTGCTCGAGATGTTCCAGCAGGGCGACCTGCAAAAGAAGCTCACGGCCACGACCGAGGCTTCCTAGGGCGGATGCCCCACGCACCGAACCAAGGTGGAGAGCCATCGATGACTGGTAGCGAACTCGCGTCGATTCCTGAGTTGCTCGATGACCTACGAGCGGGTCGCATGGTCATTCTCATCGATGATCCCGACCGGGAGAACGAAGGGGATCTGTGCATCGCGGCGCAGTTCGCCACGGCCAAGGTCGTGAATTTCATCCGCAAGGCTGCCGGTGGACTGCTGTGCATGCCGGTGGATGGGGCGCTCTGCGATCGCCTCGGCCTGCATCCCATGGTTTCGGAGAACACGAGCCCCCGGCAGACCGGGTTTACGGTGTCGATCGAGGCTCGCGAGGGGGTGACCACGGGAATCTCAGCCGCGGACCAGGCGCGGACGATTCAGACCGCCATCGCCGACGGGGCAACGATTGCCGACCTGGTGCATCCTGGGCACGTGTTCCCGCTCCGGGCGAGAGAGGGTGGTGTCTTGGTGCGCGCCGGGCACACAGAGGCCATCGTCGACTTGTGTCGACTGGCCGGGCTGAAGCCGGCGGGACTCGTCTGTGAGATTGCCAACGAGGATGGGTCGATGGCCCGGACGCCGGCGTTGCGCGAGTTTGCCAAGCGTCATGAGATTCGGATCGGTGCGATTGCCGATCTGGTCGAGTATCGACGTCGACGAGAGCGGATCATCGATCGGCGGCCAGTCGTCAAGATGCCCACCGACGAAGGCGATTTTGACCTGTATCCGTATCGTTCGACCATCGACGCACGGGTGCATGTGGCGTTGACGCATGGGATTGCTCGGCTCGAAGACGAGAGCGGAAGGTTTCCGCCGATCGATCGGCCCGTGCTGGTGCGAGTCCACAGCGAGTGCTTGACCGGTGACGTGTTTCAAAGCCAGCGATGCGATTGCGGTCCGCAGCTCCATCTCGCCATGCGTCGGGTTCATGAGGCCGAGATCGGCGTCATCTTGTACATTCGCCAGGAGGGTCGTGGCATCGGGCTCGAGCACAAGCTCATGGCCTATCGGCTGCAGGAGTCCGGTTTGGACACCGTCGAGGCGAACGAGGCCCTGGGGTTCAAGGACGATCAGCGTGAGTACGGGACGGGCGCCCAGATTCTCCACGACCTCGGTGTCCGCAAGATGCGCCTGTTGACCAACAATCCGCGCAAACTTGCCGGGCTCAGTGGCTACGGCCTCGAGATCGTCGAGCACGTGCCGATCCAGATCCCTGCGACGACGCACAACGCGGCCTACCTGCGGACGAAGCGGGACAAGCTCGGTCACATGCTGAGCTGAAGGTTTTTGGGGCCGTAAGTTCCGCTGCTATAGCCGTTTACGGTGAAGTTTTGCTAGCCTGCAAGAAACTCCGCTTCGGTGCGACTAACGGGCATCATGGAAGCCTCGATCCCTATCCTGGAAGCGCGGGAGCCGTATCCTCTAAGGCTCGTTGATGTCGAGGCTCGCGACGTGCAAGCCGACGACGTTGGTTGCGGAGGCGGCCGTTCTGGAGGCAGCAGGATGGAAGACGGCGCGCGCGCGGCATCCCAGTCAGGACGCGACGACGGTCGTGTCGGGGCCTCGGACGTCGAGGATCGGGACGAAGAGGATCGATGCCTCGTGCAGCGCTTCCTCAGTGCTCGGGATGCCGGCGACGTTCGTGCGCTCGAAGCGGCGTTTCGGCTGCTGACGGTGCGCTACCAGGAA
>CAYSWE010000588.1:0-2665 GCA_964434515.1 uncultured Phycisphaerales bacterium
CAACTTGCTCATCATCAATAGAGCGTTGACGTTCTTTGGATCCAAGCGCACCGCGTGACGAACCGCGGAGAGGGCGAGCTTGTGTTTGCCCTGCAGATCACGCGAGAGCGCCAGTTGATGCCAGGCCTCGGCGTGCTTGGGAAGGGCGTCAACCACCGAGCGCAAGAGCCGTTCCGCCGCGGCGGTCTTGCCCTGCTCGATCAGGCGGCTACCCCGATGAAGGTCCGCGAACGGGCCTTCGGGATGCGTGCCGTTGTCCGGAGCCTGTCCGACCGCGTGGGTCAGCAGCAGGCTCGTTGCCAATGCGCATAGCGTGATGCGGTTCATGGCCATCGTTCGGTCCTCAGTTCAGCGGCTTGACTTCAATGTCGTGGGTCACGTCTTTCCACTGGCCTGTCTTCGGGTGCTTCCAGCGTGTGACTGCAGTGAGTTTGAAAGCTCCCTTGTCAGTGACCTGAAAGTACATCGTCTTGAAGCCACCACCGAGGTGGCGGACGCGTCCGTCCTCCCGGCGCGCGACCCGGCCGTCGGGTTCGACCCAGAACTCGATGTCGGACGACCACTTTGGTTCGAGTTCGCCTGCCACCAGGCGGGCACCGATGATCTTCTGGACGCGCAACTTCTGGCGACCATTGGCATCGGTCGTGATCTCCCAGCGCGGCAGGTTGGTTCTCGGATCCTTGTCGGTCGAGCAGTGGCGCAGTTCCTGGCGCAGGCGATACAAGACGTCGCGGTAGCCGACCTCTTGTTTGAGCTTGGCCTGGTCGTTCTTGTTGACACTGTTGACGACGTCGGCAGCCGTGTAGGTGATGCCCAGGACCGCGACGATCAGCGAGGTCGAGATCGCCATTTCAACGAGCGTCGTGCCCCGCTGCTTCGCGTGCTGTGCCTCGAGCGTCCGGTCGACGCTGACGATTCCGTTCCGTTCGTTCTGCATGGTCTTGCTCGCTGTTGTCCGTCGCGCGTGTTTCCGCTTGACCCGGATCACGGTGCGATTCCCCATCGCTTGTCCATCGTCGTAATGCCCCACGTGACCTTGTTCATTTGGAACACGTAGGGCGGCGTGACGTTGCCTCCGTTCTTCAGGATCATGTTGCGATCCATGAGCGTCTGTCCTCGCTTGAATCCGGCGAGGACCTTGTTGCTATCGTCCACAAACGTAGCCACAGGTCGCTTGTCGCAGACGATGCCGCCCAGCCGACGGATGGAGTCTTTGACGTAGCGACCCGGGTGGTTCTTCACGTAGTTGGGAACCGAGACGGTGCCGTCGCTGTTGCGGACGTGGATGCCCTCCATGGCAACCTTGCCCTGGGCGCTGATCAGCGCAGCGTTGATCTCGACCTTCGCCGGCAGGTTCTTGGAATAGAGGATGTCCTTGCGGGCCATCATCCCGAGGACGCTCGGCGACGACTTGTCGAACGCCGGGTTCGGAATGTAGCTCTCAGTCGGGTTGACGCCGTTGCTCATTCGCGTGTTGCCGGCGTTGTCGACATACTGGATCGATCCGGTGATCTTCATCTTGTCGTTGCTGGCGATGGAGACTCGACCGTTCACCTTGCCCTTGATCGAGCGGATTTGCTTCTCGATGTAGATGAGGCCGGTCGTGTTGACGACTTCCGTCCGATCCAGCGCCTCGGGGACTCGCTCGGTCTCCGTGTAGGTGAACTGTTCGTCACGGTATTGGGGGACCTGTACGTCCTCGGTCCACGTCCGCGTGTGGCTGAACTTCTGGCGGTGGCGGGTTTCCTGCGTCATGTGGTCGACGACGCGCTCCTCGATTCGCTGCTGGACGTTTTCGTAGTGCGAGAACTGTCGGACGCGATCGGTAACGGTGACCTCGTTGTAGTGGTCGAGTACTTGCTTGTTTCGGTAGCGGGTTTCGTAGGTCACGTTCGTGACATAGCGCTCGTCGACGAAGTACTCGACGACGTTGTTTTCATAGTGCCCCCAGGCTCCGCCGGTGCCGCCGGCGACCGACGAGCCACCTTCGATATCCGCGGGCGACGGCGGCGGGTCATCTACCCAGACCCGTTCGTTCCTCGTCTTCTTGACCTGGCGCGTCGCGTAGTGCTTGATCTCGAATTGGTAGGGTTCCCGGACGGTCTTGTAGACCGGCTCCTGGACCGTGCGGGGCACGTCGACGTAGGTGTAGCGCGCGACCCGTTGGTTTTCGAAGCGTACGTTGGTGCGGTAGACCGGGACGTCGACCTTGTAGGACTCGTCGACGTAGACGTCCTCGCTGCGTTGCTCCTGCTTGGTGACCATTTTGTCGAATACTCGGCGTGTTCCCGTACGTTCGACCTCGATGTCGTAGGCGGGCGTGAACAGGTCGACCTGCGTTTTCTTGCCCTTGAACTCGACCTCGGCGATCAGGTCGTCGACGATCTTGAGTGTCGTTGCGTTGTTCTTGAGCTGGGCGATGGTTGTGCCGTCCATGATGTTGGTCTTCGGCGCGGCTGCGTTGTGCGAGCCCCAGAGGCGTGTATTCGCGGCGGTTGCGCCGCCCTTGAACTCGAAGCCCTCCGCGGCCGTGACTTCGTCCCGGTAGGTGCCCCAGGGGAACCAGAACTCGATCTTCTTGTTCGAGTGGATCGCGCCACGTGGTGCGCCGGAGACGCCGAGCGGATGCGAGACGACGAAGAAGTTGAACGCCGAAACCGGCGAG
>CAYSWE010000589.1:0-2654 GCA_964434515.1 uncultured Phycisphaerales bacterium
TCGAACTCCTGCACCTGCTGCAGAATCTCATGCGCCGGCTTGCCTTCGCAGAGCTGCGTTTCGATCCGTACCGGACCATCGACGATCGGCGACGCCGCCAGTGCTCGGAGTTCCGACTCGGCACGATCCCGGAACCGCGCAAGGTCGAGCACGCGCGCATAGAACAGCGTCGTGTCATTCTCGAGAACGTGCACCAGACGCACACGCGCGCGTGGAACAGCAAGTTTGACGGCCACCCGCAAAAGGCTGATGTTGTCGAATCCGAACTCGACCGGAATCAGTATCTTGTCGAACATCGCGCGCTCCGTGATGAGCCTCTGTGCTCACGGCTACGTGCAATGTGCGTACCAAACGCGACATCGTCGCGGTCCGAGGGCGTTCGCCTCGCAAACTTGCGAGCCGACGTCGCTTGCGTGACCCTGCCGCGGGCGCGATCCTTGGCCCTTGTGGATGACGCGATCGAGAGCTTCCTCGACTTCCTCCTCGCCGAGGCGGGAGTCTCTGCACGGACCGTTGAGGCCTACGCGGGCGACCTGCGGCGCCTCGCCAGCGCGTTGGCGGGACGGCACCCGGACGACGTGACGACCGCCGATCTGGAAGCGCACCTGGGGCATCTCCGGAGGGGCTACGCCCCCGCCAGTGTGGCACGCGCTCGGGCATCCATCCGTGGACTGTTTCGCTACCTCGCCTCGATCGACACCGTTCCCACCGACCCGGCCGCGCGCCTCCTGGGAGCACAGCTCGAGGAGACTCTGCCACGCTGCTTGGGACGCGAAGACATCGACACGCTGCTGGCCAGTAGCGAGGGCGACGCGCCCTTGGAGATCCGCAATCGTGCCCTACTCCATTTGCTCTATGCCTGCGGGCTGCGAGTTTCCGAGGCGTGCAGCTTCACGATCGACGGCCTCCGCCTCGACCTGGACCTCGTGCGCGTCGTGGGCAAGGGTCGCAAGGAACGCATCGTGCCGCTCGCGCGCCGCGCCGCGCGGTCGATCGAGCATTATCTCGACCGGGCGCGGCCCAGACTCGCCGAGCGCAGCAGCCATCCCAGTCCGGAGTTATTCCTCAGCAAGAGTGGTCGGCCTCTGGACCGGGTGCGCGTCTACCGGTTGCTCGGCGAACTCGCCGCTCGCGCCGGTTTGGCGCTGCGTCCGAGCCCGCACACGCTGCGCCACAGCTTCGCGACGCACTTGGTCGAGGGCGGCGCTGATCTGCGCGCCGTCCAGGAGCTGCTCGGCCACGCATCGTTGGCGACGACGCAGCGCTACACCCACGTGGACGCTCGACGCCTGCGTCGGCTGCACGCGCGCTTCCACCCTCGCGGTTCGCCGTGACACAAGGGAAAACACGTCGCGCAACTCGATTTCACGCACGGACTTGCTTCGATGGGAAGTCTTAGCGTCCGGTGTGCGTCCGACCGTGACGCCCGCTGATTTGCCGCTGGCACGCAACCAGCGTGGTTCGTAAGAAGATGCCAAGATGGTAGGCTGAGACGGCCCTAAACGTAGTCGAAGGAACTTTCCCGCATGAGCAACGATTCCCCCAAGCCGGCCGCAGACCAACCCGAACGTAGCGAGCTGGCCGGCGACGACCTGGCCAAGGTCAAAAAACTCGAGACGGCTTACCAGGCGCTCAAGAAGGAGGTCGGCAAGGTCATCGTCGGACAGGACGATGTCATCGACCAACTGTTCATCGCGCTGTTCTCCAGGGGCCACGCGCTGCTGATCGGCGTTCCTGGGCTAGCGAAGACCCTGATGATCTCGTCGCTGGCAAAAGCTCTGAACCTGTCGTTCAATCGGATCCAGTTCACGCCCGACCTGATGCCCGCGGACATCACCGGTACCGAGGTCATTCACGAGAACAAGACCAGCGGCCAGCGGGAGTTCAAGTTCCTCAAGGGGCCGATCTTCGCCAACGTCATCCTCGCGGATGAGATCAATCGAACGCCGCCCAAGACGCAGGCCGCGATGCTCGAGAGCATGCAGGAGCATCAGGTCACGGTCGGAGGCACGCGGTTCCAGCTCGAGCAGCCGTTCTTCGTCTTGGCAACCCAGAACCCGATCGAACAGGAGGGCACCTACCCGCTGCCAGAAGCGCAGCTCGACCGGTTCATGTTCATGATCAAGGTCGACTACCCGGCCTTCGACGAGGAACGCGAAATTCTCCGGCGCACGACCGAGGACAAGGACGTGTCGGTGCAGCCGGTGCTCGGTTCAACGGAGATCGCCGAACTCCAGCAGATCGTTCGCCGGGTTCCGATCGCCGATCAGATGCTCGACTACTGCATGCGCCTGACGCGCGCGACGCGGTTGCACACCGACGAGGCGCTGCCGTTCATCAAGGAGCGCTTGAGCTGGGGCGCCGGCCCACGCGCGAGCCAATACCTCGTGTTGGCAGCCAAGGCCCGGGCTCTCCTGTCCGGTCGCCTCCACGTCGCCGCCGAAGACATCAAGGCGATCGCGCACCCAGTGCTGCGGCACCGTCTCATCACCAACTTCAGCGCCGACGCCGAAGGCATCACGACCGACCATATCGTCGATCGCCTGCTCGACGAAGTCGATCCCAACGCCAGCGCCGCGCTTGCCGACGGGAAGCTGCCCGGCGTCCTGAACTGATGGCCGCGAGGAGCGGCGAGAGCCAGCGCGGCGACAGCT
>CAYSWE010000590.1:0-2645 GCA_964434515.1 uncultured Phycisphaerales bacterium
CCCGGTGCGAGCTTCTTCTGGATCAGACTTCTCGCCTGGCTGGCCTCGTTGCCCGGTAACCGCTGCGTGAACCGCGTCGATTGCGCACCGTGCGCCGGCGTGCATCTAGCCGCAGAAGGTTAGCACTTCGGAACGGTGATCGTGCTGAGTGGCGCTTCAAGTTCGGCCGGCAGGAGCTTGGCTCGGGTGTCGTTCCAACGATTCGGAGCGAGCTCGATGTAGCGATCCTTGGGCCAGTACGGCAAGATGCGTAAGACGTCGTCAAGGAACTGCACCGGGTCGATGCGGTACAGCCGGCAGGAAGCGATCATCGTGAACAATGCTGCAGCAGCCTCCGCGTGGGTGTCACTGCCATAGAACATCCAGTTTTTCCGTCCGACAACAATCTTCCGTAGCGAGCGCTCAGCGCGCGTGTTGTCGAGGGGTAGCTTTGGGTCATCCAAGACGCGAAGCAATTCGGCTTTCTGGTTGTAGGCGTAGCCGATCGCCTTCGTGCCGAGGTCACGTTCACGTGACGCCTTGGCCTGCTCGACCCACTCGAAGAACGCCTGCATCTGCGGGCGCAGATGAGCGTTGCGCAGCTTGCGTCGTTTGGCTGGCGGAAGCTTCTTGAAGGCGTTGTCGATTCGATACATCGCGCCGATCCTTGCCAGACCTTCGACGCCGGCCGGGATCTTACAAATGGCTGCTTCAAAAAAGTAGCGGCGGCAGTGCGTCCAGCAACCGACGAGTGTCGGCGACGCGTCGTCTTCGTCGAACAGTCCCGGTGGCCCACGGTCAAGGACGTCGTAGACGTTGCTCGCATCGGCCTGCAAAAACCCGCCAAAGCTACCGAAAAGCTTCGTGACTGTCTTTTGATCGTGCTTCGGCGTGTACGCAAACAGGATGTGATCGCAATCGGCGACCGCGGTGAAGAAGTGGCCTTTGACGCAGGCCTGCCGAACGTTGTTCCGTTTTTCTGGCTGGATCATCGCGCCGGTCGCGTCTGTCGAGATGACAGCTGCGTTGGCGCACGCGTCGTCCCACATCGCTTGGGCGATGGTGCAGCCAAGCACGTTGCCGGCTTCTTCAGCGTACCGACACATGGTGGCACGATCGACGGCGCCATCCTGCTCGCGCAGATGTTGCTCGAGTCGATAGAAGGGTGTCCCGAGAGCGAATTTCTGTACGAGAAGCCACGCGATGGCTGAGCTGTGCAGCATCGACTTCGGAAACAGAGTCTTTGGAAGCTGTGCTCGCTTGATCGTCGACCCTGTATTTGTCGGGATTCTGTACTTGTGGACGTTTCGTACCAGCACGCGCACGGAGCCCGGAATGCGCATGAGCTGGTAGCTCGTGTCCTGGCCGATGCAGCAACCCTCCGCCTCCAGATTCGCGTCTTTGATATCGACGACGACGCGCGGGAGCTTACTCTTCGACAGATCGGGTCGAGCGCCCTTCGAACGACGTGTTGGCTTCGGCTGGTTGTCGTCACCGTCCTGCGCGTCGGCTAGCGCGGCTGCCGCGGCCTCATCGAGTTGGTCTTGCAACGCCGATTGGTCTTCTAGCAGGTTGCCAAACGTGAGCTGTGCCTCCGTCGTGTCAGCACGCTCGGTCTTGTTGCCGTAGAGACGTCTCTTGAGCACTTCGTTTTCGTGCGTCAAGTTGACGACCATCTTGGTCAGCGCGTCGCGTTCGAGCTTGAGCCCGTGAATTTCGGCGCTAGTCGCTGCTTGCTGTGACTGCAGCGCTCGCACCATCGCCAGCGAATCGGCGTTGGTCGGGTCGGCATGCGGGCCTCCAGTCACGACTGCCTATATACACAATCGCGGTCGTGTTGCTCAAGAATTATTTACCGCAGCGAATTAATATTCGTCGGACTAGTGCAACAGGCGTCGCTTACGGCGCCTGGGCGGAATCCGCACGCCCTTGAAGAGCACATCGAACATCGCATCGCTGACAATGATGTGCTGCTGGTCGTGCTCGGAGCGGTCGGGCAGAACAAACTGGCCAGCCTCGAGTCGCTTGTGGACAAGCACAACTCCGGTGCCATCCCAGGTCAGCACTTTCATCGTGTTGCCACGCTTGTTGACGAACACGAAGAGCGCGCGACTGCGCGGCTCCATCGCCATCCGCTCACGCACCATCCCACCGAGGCGATCAAACCCGAGCCGCATGTCGACGGGCTCGAGCGCGACGTAGATCGGTAGACCCGCGGCGATCATTTCTCGCCCGAGCTCAGCGCCGCGACGACGCGGCGCAGCACTGCCGGGTCGAAGTCACCGCGGACGTCGATCCGCGCCGCGCCGATGTGCACGCTGATGCTGCTGCTTTGCGATTCGGGGATGAGGCGGGCAAACGCCAGCGGTTTCGCTTCGGCTGGCTCGGACGCCCGCGTCGTCTGGGCGCGCGTGATCCAGTTGTACGCCGTGTTGGGTGTCACGCGGTGCCTGCGAGCTACCTGGGCGATCGGGTCGTCCGTCGACTCGACCTCTTCGAGAAAGGCAGCTCGCTCACGCTGGGAATATCGCTTCGCCATGCGCGTGCTGTCCCATGTTCAGACGGCCTCGCCCACAAGGCCGTTTACGCAGCGGTTACAGACCAGCCGCTTCTCTCCGTTGCATAGATAGGGCAGCATGCCCTTTCGGAATTCGGTCCGAGAGACA
>CAYSWE010000591.1:0-2606 GCA_964434515.1 uncultured Phycisphaerales bacterium
TGCTGTTCGTCGTCAGGCCGGATCCACCGACGGTCGGTCAGGATGTGGAGGTGACCTATCGCGGCAACCACGACGACAATGTCGTCTTCAAGATCGGCGATGGCGAGTCGCATAGTGCCAAGATTGGCAAGAACAAGAAGTTCAAGATTCCCAAGGCGCTGCTGAAGGCGGGCAAGAAGCTCCGGATCCGCGATCGCTCGCGTTCTCCGCGGAAGGACGCGTCCGTCTGCTTCTACATCGAGCCTGGTAAGTAGGGCGCGGTTCGTCGCCGCCGCATCAGCGCTGCTGGACGCGCAGCGTTGCGGGCAAGCTTTCGACGCGGATCGGGCGGCCGAACAACTTGTTGGTGCGTGCGTCGATTGTGACGACCTGTGGGGTCGGATGGCCGCGGTCTTCGGCGACGCTGACGAAGACGGTCGCGCCGTCGGGTGTTACGTCGATGCCGAGTGGGCCCGCGCCGGTCCGGTACGGAGTCGGGTCGACCTGGACGGTCGCGGCGATGCTCCATCGCTTGTTGCTTTGCGCGTCAATGTCGATACGCAGCGCCTGGCCAACGCGACCGCGACCGATCTGTGCGACCCAGACGTTGCGTCCGAGTCGGTCCACCGCCAACTCCGATGCTTGGAAGCCCCCGGTCGCGATCGTCCGGAACTGGCGGTCGAGCGGCACGAGGATGACCGTGACGAGAGCGCCGTTGGTAAAGCCACGCACGAATCGGCTGCCGAGGACGGCGGGGTCGACGCCCCATTCGCCGAGATACACATAGCGTCCCATCGGGCCCATCTTGATCCGCTGGTGGGTAGCGAACTCGAGCGTCGGCGTGATCCGAAACGTGCCGCCGGTGGTGATCGGGATGAGCTTTTCGGGCGTGCTGCTTTGCGTGAGGTCAATGACGCCGACATGGGACTTGGCCGGGAATGCAAGGCGTTCGCCGTAGGCGATGTAAAGCTTGCGGCCGTCCGGGGTGACTGCTAGATCGAGCGGGCCGGTGAAGATCGTGCCCGGGTTGCCAGTGATCTTGGTCGGGATCTTGCGCAGCTCGGTCAGGAACTTTGCGCTCGCAGGGTCGCTGTCAATGACGGATATGCCGTTGTGCAGCGGCGCATACAGTCGCTTGCCGTCACGCGTGACCGCACAACCGTAGCGAATCCCGCCCGAGACGGACACGGTGCCGGCGACGCGGATCGGCTTGCGCCTCAGGTCATACGCGACGATGCGATTGCGCTGCGAGCCGGGCTCACACACGAACGCGAACTTGCGGTCGGCCGAGTAGGTGACGTAACCGTTTTCGCTGTTGGTCAGTCTCTGCACGACGCGGCGCGTCGACGCATCGATGACGCTGAGCGAGTTCGCCGACTGGCGTTGGTTGCCGACCATCACGGTTGGCGTGAACACGTCGGCCCGTGTTCCGTTGGTCAGCAGCAGCTTGCGGGCGTCGAGATACAGTCCCTGATAGACGAGTGAAACGCCCTGGAGCGCCAGCGGAAGCTTTGGGATGACCAGGGACGTTTGGATCGGAATGAATGCCGCGCCAGGTCGCGCAATGTCCACCACCAGCGTGCCCAGCCCGGGGATTCGCAAGCTGCCGGCTCGGTCGGACAGAATCGCGACGGCACCAATGGCTCCACGTGGCAGGTCGACAAAGCGGAACGCACTGGGTTGGCCTGGAATCCAGCTCTCGAGCACGAAGCGTGGGATGCGCCCATGGCTCCCAGCCTTCCCGCCACCGAGGTCGTCGGCGCGAGCGGGGATCGTAAGAAGAGCGGACGTAGCGACGAGCGAGAGGAGCGTGGCGTGACGCATGTGGGATCCTTGGATTCGGGATAGCACGGACGACGAACTACGGAATGCGCTGCACCAGCGTAGCGGATCCGGCACGGTGTGTTGCCCGAACAGCGCCCGAAGGTTGAACCTCCGCCGCGTGGGACCGTTCCTACCGAGGATGCATGCTTGCCTCTTGTATTGCGCGGTCGTTGGATGCTCCTTGGCGTCGGTCTCGCAGGGTCCTCGAGCGCAGGGCTTGACCACGGGAGTCGCTGGCCAGCGCGCCGACGGAAGCTGGCCAGCCGCACGCGACGTATGCTCTCGTCGAAGCCACGGGGCTCTCCCATGCGAAGTGGTTACGCGCGGGATTTCGACTTCGAACACGATCCGCGTGTCTTGGCGATGGTCGGCGTCTGGTTACGGAGCACAAAAGGGGACGACAGCCTGGTCATGACGTGTGCGAAGCTCGCTGCATACAACGTTCTGCGTGGGCATAGCCTTGACCGTCTACTACAGGGACACCAGGCTCGTTCGCTAACGGCTCACGCAAGAGTCGGATCCTTTCCACAAGCGGCATCCATTCTCGGCCGGGTCTCTTCGCCCATGGCTGCGTTGCGGCGAGTGAACCTTTGGTGGTGGAATACGCGCCATGAAGCGAACCTTGCCGATGGTGACACGCAGGCTGACCGCAGCCGTGGGAGTTCTTGGTCTCTTGGCCAGTTGCGTCAGCAACGCGCCGGTCGAACGGCGCGACTGGGCGGAGCACTTCGAGCGCGCCGGTGTCGCTGGCACGATGTATGTCCTCGACCAGCGCACTGGCCCGAGCTTCGTCCACGACCTGG
>CAYSWE010000592.1:0-2603 GCA_964434515.1 uncultured Phycisphaerales bacterium
CCATGCGTATTCCCCATCCCCGATTGGAGTTCCTTGATGAAACACCTGCCTTGGATCGGAACCACCGAGTTCCTGCTTGCCCTCTTCGTTGGCGCGCCATCCGGCGTCGCCCAGACGCGCAATGAGAAAATTCTGCACAACACGCAGCACACGAGCGCGAGCCTGCGCGTGAGTGCGAATGCTGGCGACACCATCTACGCGATGGAGCCGGCCCTGTCGCGCACGGGATACGGAGGCGCTCGCGGCTTTCGTGTCGTCCTGCAAGATCAGGATTACAACACCGCCGAGACCGTACAGTTCGGCTTCGTTCGTTATGCCAGCAACAAGAGCTCGCCTGACGTGTCCGCCGGCGGGTTGATCTTCAATGGTGGCCTCAGCTTGAAGTTTCCCAAGCCGGCGACGGGAGTGGTCTCGGCAGCGATGTGGACGATCACGCTGGGGCAACCGGTCGTCCTGCCGAAGAACCACGGCATCCGTCTGGTCCTACCGGTGCCACCCAAGGCCGCGGATGGGATCGGCGTGCACGCGCAGCGCGGCAACACGAGTCGCGTTCCGGCTGCACTGCAAAAGCAAGGCACGTTCTCGCTGAGCAGCGCAGGGGCGGCGGTCGCGTTCTTCGAGAAGGCCACCACGTTGCACGCTGGAGCGTTCTATGTCGAACCCGTGACCCAGATGTATGTCCGGTCGTCGGCGTACGGGACGAGCGAGGACCTGCTTGGGCTCGAGGCGCTGCACCCGAACGCGACCGGCGGCGACAAGATCGGATTTCTCATGACTGGCGACGCGTTTGCGAGCCAGGTGGCGCTGCTGATGATCTCGGGCGGGCTGCGCGCGTCGCCGATCACGACGCCGATCGGGAGTCTGTTCCTGAACCCGCCAACCGGCGCCATCCAGCTGCCGTTTGTGCTCGACGCGACCGGCAAGGCCAAGTCGCCGGCCGTGGCGATTCCGGCCAAGCTCAAGATCTGGTCGCAGACGGCGTTCCTGGATCTGAAGAAGAGCGTCGTGCGCCTGTCCGACGCGACGGGAATCGAGGCGCAGTAGGCGGCCATCTTCAGGCTACCATCTTCTTCCGTCCTATCTGGAGGAAGTGGATGCGCCTTTGCGAGAGTTCGATGATCTTGGCTTCGGCGTGGGCGGTGATGTTCCTCGCCCAGGCGCCCAAGCCTCCGTCTGCCAGCATTCAGAAGAAGCTCGCGACCGCCTATCTGGCGGCGGACGCGCGGAGCACTGCCGGGCGGCAAGAGCAGCTGGCGATCCTTGCCAAGCTTGCATCGGTGCCGCCGCTGCGGCGCTCTGCAGCTCTAGCGTGGAAGAAGAAGCTGCTCGCGCTCGCGGCGAAGGCCGGCCCGAAGCTCAAGAAGAAGAGCGGGCGCGCGTGGTTTTGGCACAAGCCGCAGAAGCGTGGACTCTACATCGTCGGCGGTCGGACACGCCGACCCAAGGGGCTCTTGATCGGCATGCACGGCGGCGGCAAAGGGGCCGGCGATGCCGGTGCGAGTCACGGAGCCTTCCAGGCGGCGGCCAGCAAGCTCGGCTGGGTCGCCGTGTTTCCCCAAGTGCTGAAAAAGACCGAGCACGGCTGGACGGATTCTGGCACCGAGGAGTTCGTGCTGGACCTCGTCGCGGCGGCGCGGCGCACGTGGAAGATCGATCCCAACCGCGTGTTTTTCGCCGGCCACTCGATGGGGGGCTACGGGAGCTGGACGCTCGGCGCGCACCACGCCGACGTGGTCGCTGCGATCGCGCCATCGGCCGGCGCGCCGACGCCGGTGCTGAGTCGCGAGACGCAACAGATCGTCGACATCGAGGCCGGCGTTGTGCCGAGCCTCCGCAACGTTCCCATGATCATCTACCAGAGCGGTGACGATCCGCAGGTGCCACCCGAGGTCAACCGCTTCGCGGTCAAGGCCCTCGCGCGTGCAAAGAAGAAGTGGGGTGGGTTTCCGTTCGAGTATTGGGAGGTCGATGGGCGTGGCCACGCATTACCGCCCGGCGGAACCGCTGCTCTGCTCGCCAAGATCGCCAAGCGCGTGCGCAATCCCGTCCCTGAGAAGATCGTGTGGCAGCCCAAGCTTGCGTGGAAGCGGCAGTTCTATTGGCTCCACTGGGAGAAGCCCATCGCCGGCGCAATCGTCGTTGCTCGACTCGACAAGCAGGGCAACCGCGTCTTGGTCGAGTGCGACAAACCGGCAGCCGGCCTGTCGGTCTTGTTGGACCGCCGACTCGTCGACATGGACCAGGAGGTCTATGTCGAACTCAATGGCAAGGAAGTCTTCCGCGGCAAGCCGCGAGCAACGCTCCCGACGCTCCTGCTGACCGCGGCGCGCAATGACGCGGACTTGGTGTTCGAGGCGAGGGTGCCACTGCGCTAGAAACGTGGCCGAAAAGTACAGATTGCTGTCCGCGTGTTCGGCGGTCACAGACCGGTGGCGCAACCGCTGCGCCGGAAGATTCTGGCCCGCGATGGCAAGCGCTGCGTTTGTTGCGGCGGAAAGAAGAACCTCACCGTGCACCACGAGAGATGGCTTCGCTTCGGGGAAGAACAGTGTCCGAGAATCTCGTCACACTGTGCGAAGACTGCCACTCCCTCGTGCATGCGC
>CAYSWE010000593.1:0-2600 GCA_964434515.1 uncultured Phycisphaerales bacterium
CAAGTGCACTGTGACTACCAACTGCAGCACTCCCCCTACAGCGACCTGATGGACTTCGTCCGCGACGTCGCAGCCGCGTTCGCCGCCCACGCGGATCCCGCCCACGCTCTTGTCTTCAAGCACCACCCGATGGATCGCGCGTACCGGGAGTATGGAGCCTTCTTCGAGGCGCTGGCTGCGGAGCACGGGCTCGAGGGGCGCCTCTTCTACATTCACGACCTCCACCTGCCTACGTTGCTCGACGCAGCCCGCGCCGTCATCACGATCAACAGCACCGTCGGGCTTCAGTCGATGCAACACGGGACACCGGTGCTGGCGATGGGCACCGCCATCTACGATATCCCGGGCATGACCTTTCAGGGCTCCCTTGCCGAGTTTCTGTCGGAGCCGGGCACGGCAGACCAGGGGCTGTACGAGGCGTTCGCCCGGTACCTCTTGCACGTGAATCAGGTCAACGGCAGCTTCTACAAGCGGCTGCCGTCGGGCGACGAACCCCTGGGCGTGCGCTGGTTCCCGACGGGGCCGCTCGGCTTTGAGCGGAGGTACGGTGGCCGCCTCAAGAGGCCTTGAGTTATTTCGCTCCCATCCCTCATCTAGAGCGGCGATCGGTTTGAAACATCAATAGTTTCGCTCTGTTGCGGTAGCGGATTGACAGATACCACACCGTTGTGATCTTCTGAGCCTCGAATGGAGGGCTGATGACGATCGCACGCTGGGATACATCGAGCGAGTTCACGGCGCAGGAGCGAGTGATCCTGAAGCGTTGCCGGAAGCGGCGAAAGCTGTTCACGTTCCTGCGGACGGAGCGGATGCGAATCTTCGATGAGGACCTGCAGAAGAAGTTGGCGGGGATGTATCGGGACACGGGTGCCGGCAAGTCAGCGGCGCCGCCTGCGATGATGGCGATGGCGCTGATCATGCAGGGCTACCTGGGCCTCTCGGACGGCGATGCGGTGGACGCGACGGTGGTGGACTTGCGGTGGCAGATGGTGCTCGGTCGGCTCGGTGCGACGTCGGCGGCGTTCTCTCAGGGGGCGTTGTTCGAGTTTCGCCAGCGATTGATCGCACACGACATGGACCGGACGTTGCTTGAACGCACAGCGGAAATCGCTCGAGCGAGCAAGGGCTTCGACGCGCGCAAGATCCCCAAGACACTGCGGGTCGCAGTGGATTCGAGCCCCCTCGAAGGAGCTGGTCGTGTCGAAGACACGATCAACCTCATCGGCCACGCGGCGCGAAACGTGGCGAAGTGCGCGGCGACGCTGCTCGAGTGCAAGTACGAGGAGGTCTGCCGCAAGGCGGGTATTCCCCTGCTCCTCGAGACGAGCATCAAGAAGGCTCTGGACCGGGACTGGAGCGACCGCGAGCAGAAGGCCGAGGCCATCGACATCCTCGCCGGCCAGGTCCTGTCTCTTGAGCGGTGGCTCGCGCGCGTCTTGGCCGAAGACATAGGGCATCCCCCGCTGAGTGATGTGCTCGATGTTCTGAGCCAACTCATGGGCCAAGACCTTGAGCCCGACCCTGCTGGTGGCACGCGCATTCGTCAGGGCGTTGCCAAGGACCGTCGCATATCCGTCGAAGAGGCAGAAATGCGGCATGGTCGGAAGACGAAGAGCAAGCGCATCAACGGCTACAAGCGTCACGTCGCGACCGACCTCGAGAGCAAGGCGATCCTGGCTTGCTGCGTGACACCCGCGAATCAACCCGAACACGAAGCTCTCCCCGTGCTCAAGTCGGAACTCGATGCCCAAGGCATTCGCATCAAAGAGGTGCACTTCGATCGCGGGTACATGGGAAGTCCAACCGTCGACGTTCTCGCCAGGGCCGGGACAGTGATCCTCTACAAGCCGTGGAAGGCGCGAAACGGCGACTTCTTCTCCAAGGATGCTCTCGTGCTCAATCTGCGTACCAAGACGATCACGTGCCCCGCTGGCGCGGTTCAGCCGATCGAGTTCGGGCGTACCACGAAGTTCGATTCTGCGGTTTGTGACGCATGCCCGACACGCAAGAAGTGCACCTCGGCGAAGCTCGGCAACGGCCGTAGCGTAAGCATTCAACCGGACGAACGACTCCAGAAGAGGCTGCGGAAGATGGCGAAGACCAAATCCGGTCGCGAGCGTTTTCGTGAGCGTGTCCCAGTCGAGCACAGCCTTGCTCGAATCGGCCAGCGACAAGGACGCCGCGCTCGATACAAAGGCACCCGCAAGAACACGTACGACATGCGTCGCGCTGGCATCATTCAGAATCTTGAGATCATCCAGCGAAATGCTGCGTAGCTCGACGAATTCAAACCGGTCGGTGCTCTAGCTGTCGTGCGGAGACTCGTAGTGAATCCCGAGCCGCTCACGTGGCGCGAAACTTCCCATCGGAGGTGCCCCGTCGTGGATGCCGGGGTCGTACGAGACGAGGTCGTTGGAGAAGGACCCGATCCGGTCCGTCGCCCTCGTTCGCCAGTTGTACAACGACCCATAGGAGGAGTGCATGCGCGTGTAGTCGTTGATCCACACGTCCTCAAACCGATAAGTGCCCTCGACATACTCGTTGGTGGCGGGATTCACATCCGGATCGATGATGAAGGCGAGCCCGAATGGCCCGTCAAT
>CAYSWE010000594.1:0-781 GCA_964434515.1 uncultured Phycisphaerales bacterium
GGCTGCGCACGGTGAAGCGGTGGTCCAAGACCATCGTCAGCCCAGGAGTGACGTTCCTTGGCTCGACACTCTACTTCGAGACAACGCACCAAGACGGGCGTCGGCCGCGCCTCTGGTCCTCGGACGGCACCGCTCGCGGCACTACGCCCGTTCCCGAGACTCCTGGACTGAACCTCAGGCGGCATACCTTCCTCACCGCGGGGGCCGGTGGCGAGGTCTTCTTCCACGCCGAGAGCGGAACCCTCGGACGCGAACTCTGGACGACATCTCCGCGTGGAATCAAGCTGGCCGTGGACATCAACCCGCCGAGCGGCGCGACGCAGTCCTCGGACCCCGCCCACATCACGCGACTCGGAAGCAAGCTGATCTTCGTCGCCGATGATGGCGTGCACGGGCGCGAACTCTGGGTGCACGATGGAACGGATACGGGTGCCGCGACGCTGCTCGTCGACCTGTACGCGGGGGCGATTGGATCGAATCCGGCGGACCTTGCCGTGTTCCAGAATCGCGTGTTCTTCGCCGCCACGACCGCTGCCACCGGGCGCGAACTGTTCGTGACGGACGGGACCAAGCGAGGCACGCACGTACACCGCGATCTCAACCCCGGCTCGGGATCCGCATCGCCTGCCCATCTGCGCCGCGTTGGCAAGCACCTCTACTTTGCTGCCAGCTTGCCATCGACCGGCGCCGAGCTTTGGCGTAGCGATGGCACCGTCCGCGGCACGCGCCTCTTTTCCGATCTAGTTGTCGGCACCACGGGCTCGAAGCCGGATCGCATGAC
>CAYSWE010000594.1:791-2578 GCA_964434515.1 uncultured Phycisphaerales bacterium
CAAGCTTCGTATTCGCAGCCGAGACGACGGCGAAACGGCGCGAGCTGTGGTTCTCCGACGGGAGCGTCGCTGGCACGCGGTTGATCGGAGCGCCAACGACCGTGGTGTCTGACTTCACGGCATATCGCGGTCGCGTGTATTTTGGCGCGAATGACGGACGGACTGGCAACCAGCCGTGGTCTACCGATGGAACTCTGGCTGGCACCAAGAGGATCGCCAAGCTCGGCTTCGCGTTCTCGCTGCCGCGGCATTTCACGATCCACCAGGATCGCCTGCTGTTTATCGCGGAGTTCCTGCCGTTTGCCAACACGCTGTATAGCACGGATGGCACGGTGGTGTCGCAGTGGCTACCGGGTAGAACCGCGCTGGTGTCCCCCGCGTCGCCGCTGACGAGTGGCGGATCTCGATCGCTCTACTTCGTGGGCAGGGGGCCGGGTTCGCTGCTCGGCAACGAGGTGTGGAAGACGGACGGCACGGCTGCCAGCGGGCGCGTTCTCACACGCCATCGAGGGCTCGTGTTCGCCCACGACTCCGCTGCCGGGTCTACGGATTGACGATCCGCAGATTGGCAAGACTGTCGTGGCACACGGGCGCAACGCCACCGTCAACTCGATCCAAGCTCTGCTGATCGGGGCTCCGACCAACACGCCCATTCCACTGCTGCCGTCGGACTGCCAGCTGTGGATCGACCTGACGACTGGCTTCCTAATCGATGCCTTTGTGAGCACAAAGTCCACCTGGCAACGCACAGTCGCCATCCCCAACGATGTCGGATTGCGCGGAGTGGTGTTGACCTGGCAAGCGTTGGAGTTCCCGCTGCCCGTCACGCGCACCACCAATGCAGTGCGAACGGCGATCGACAACTTCTAGTGGTGTCATTCAGCCAAGTGCGGCCTTATCCCGAGTCATCGGGCGTCGCTGGCAAGAGTTGGTGTGTCGCCGCGCCTGAATGGCGCTAGAGCACGCCAACGGTCCGAGCGGACGCAGGCGAGCTTTGGATGCCCGACGAGGGAGCACGGCGCCGCCAGGGGCGTCCGAGGGCCGCGGATAGGGGCGAGGATTGCTGAATCACACCACTAGCGAGGACACGCAGCCCGGTGCGCTTGCGGGGCCGGGTGGAGCGATCTCCGCGGGACCGTCAGATTCGCCGACCGTGATCCGTGACCGGCGCAATGCCGCTCTTGTTCCTCGGGTCCCGCGGAGCAGCGCCGCGCAGCTGCGACAGCGGCGCGCCAAGCTGGACCAGGGCCCTTGCGGGCATTCGGCGTAGCGACTTCGTCGCTTAGCGGCTCAGGACTTCGCCGGGTTCACCAAACAGGGGTCTCGGCAGAAAACTGTCGATCCAAAGCCCCTGGTAGCCGAGCAGCGTACCGCGCAGCGTATTGTCTTGCGGAACGCGGAACGTCAAGGTCTTGAGCGGCGCGCGCCCTCCCATCGGAAATGCGATGATCGCCGCCGGGTTGAGAAAGAGGCGGTTCTCGAAACCGGAAAGCCACATACCCGTGCCGGTGATGGGCAGCCCAAAGAGGATCAGGCCGGTGGCGGAGTTGGGCCAACTGAGGAGCCGCGTAGAAATAACTTCGCACGCGCAGGGTGATGTGCAACAGAATGGATTCGGGGACATCAAGGCGCTAGGGCCGAGAAAGCCCGGCAGAAGGCCCCCTGCTACGGTTGAGCGAGGTATCGTGAACGAGCACAGTGGCCGTAGATATGTCAGACTTCTGCTACAAGTTTGGTAGAGGTCTAACATCATGCGACCAGAGCGGTTTCGCGCCGATTCCATCGTG
>CAYSWE010000595.1:0-2572 GCA_964434515.1 uncultured Phycisphaerales bacterium
CACCGATCTCGACCTCGATCCGCGACACCGACTTGTGCGACGCATAGCGAAACGCGACGAGTTCGACGTAGCTCCACCAGGGACGAAAGAAGGTCTCGTAGTCCTGGTCCGCGACGACGAAGACCGACGCGTCACCTTCGCGCTTGGCGAGGAGCTTCCCGTCCTTCCCACGCCGGAAGCGCACCGTCAGCGGCTCAATCCGCCGCGCAGCCGGCGCCTCGAGTCGCACGACCGCCTCGGGTTGCTCGAGCGCGAGGCTGGCCGCCGACGCGGCCTCGCCGGACAACACGCTTCGCAGCACGGTCCGCTCGAGCGCTGCGATGAGGTCATTGACGACCGACGCATTCGTGCCCCGACGGATCGGCTGCTCGAGTCGAAACCCCGCCGCCTTCGGGTCCCGGCCGAGCACGAGCGTCTGCGTCTTGCCGCGCTCGACGATCACCTGGATGCGTGCCGCCATGCTCGGTCCGAACGTCCAGATGCGCGTCGAGATGAGCCTGGAGACGGGTAGGTCGATCAACGAAGAGAAGCTTTCTCCGTCCACGACGAACTTGACCGTGCGGCCGGTCTTCGTGGCGTAGACCTCGCCCAAGTTGGGATCGGTGACTTCGAGGACCTCGTCCTGCATCAGGTTCGACGCGCGGATGCGCACCCGCAGCCAGGGCGCCGGCGCCGGCTTGGGCAGGATCGCATCCTTCGGCAAGAAGCGGCGCGCCCGCGCGGCCAGCAACGACGCGACGAGCCGCCCAACACCGGCGGGATCGGCCGGCAACGCTTCGCCGCCGCGACTCGCACGAACTTCGAACCCACCGTTCCCAGCCCGCGTCAGCAGGATGCCGGTCTTGTCGCCTCCCTCGAGCCGCGTGATCTCCAACTCACGAATCGACAGCGCGGCCGCGTGGAACAGCATCGGGTTGCGCACATCGGTGTCGTTGTTCTGGATCGCCTGACCGATACCGAACGGGATCCGATAGACCTCGCCACCAATCCGAGCAAACTGCTTGCCCGGCGGATAGGTCTCCTCACCAAACTCGATGCGCAACGTTTTGCTGTCCGCGCCGTCGCCCCGGCCCAGCGTCATCGTCGTATGCGGTCGCAGGAGCCCGGCCTGCTCGAGCCGGGCATCCGTCACCTTGCCGTCAGGCCAAGCCGGGCTCTTGGTCGCCGCATCCAACTGGCCGAGGATCTTGACGATCTCCGCCGGATTCGCCTCATCCAAGAACGGATCGGTCAGCCACCAAACGTCCGGGTTGCCCGGCAGCGGCTTGCCGTCCTCGGTGCGCACCGTGGACGCAATCTGGAATCGGTACTGCTTGGTCTTGTCGCCGTTGGCCAGGTAGATCTCGTCGGGACTCCCGCCAAGCGCCGCAATCAGCGGCGTCTCATTTCCCGGCTGCACGGGAGTCGCGCCGTCGCGGACGGCCCAATACGTGACTCCGGCCAGCACCAAGAGCGCCAACACCAAGATGGGCAAAGACCGTGGATTCACGCGCGCTTCCTCCAGAACAGCATGAAGACCGACAAGAACAGGAACGCCCCCGGCAGCAGCCACGCCAGGTAGAGGCGCACGCGCTGCAAAGCCGGCAGCTCGACATTCATCGTCCGCGCCTTGTAACGCGTGCTCTGCACGGTCACGAGGCTGTTCTCGCGTACGAGCCAGTTGACGAGGTACATGCCCAGCAGCAGATTCCGATCGATCAAGCTCTCGCCGAGAACCGGATCCCCGCCATTGCGAAACGCCATCCCCGAGATCAGCACAAAGCGCCCGACGCGTTCGTCCATGCCGCGCTTGACCTGCACAGAGACGCCAACATGCCGGGTCGCCAGCGCTTCACGCGGAGGCCTCGAGAGATCCGGGTTGCCACGCTCCGGCACGTCGACGAGATACGAGCGCGGATTGGTCGAGAGGAAGGGCTCGACCGTCACTCCCTCGCGCGTCTTCCCCAACTCGATCGCACGTGCCCGGTGCAACGCAACCTCGACACGCTGGTGCCTGAGTCGGCGCGTGACCGGGTGCACGCCGCTGAGCCCGTCCCGCACGACGATGCGCGAGCATTCCGGATTGCCGAACAGGAAGCGCCCGGGGTTGTCGGTATCGGCGATGCCGTTGAACAGCCAGCGTTGCGAGAGTTTGAGCCCATAGGGCTCGAGGATTCCGCGTTGAGTGTCCTGCTCCCGACCGTCGAGCACGATGTGCGCCGTCATGAGCACGCGGCCACCGCCAGCAACGTAGGTGTGGATCAGCGACGCGTTCTGGCGCAGTACCGGCGACTCCGGCCCGATGATCATCAGCAGATCGCAATCCTCCGGAACCCGACGCGTGACGTTGAGATCGAGCGGCCGGATCTTGAAGCCGTTGCTGACCATCTCCCGACTGAGACGACTCGCGGCATTGGCACCCGGGCCAGCGTAGGAAGCCTCGTTTTCCCCGCTCAGCCAGTAGGCGATCAGGTCACCTTCGGACAACAGTCCGCGTAGAGCCGTGGCAATCGCCGCCTCACCGTGGTAGCCACGCAACACCGGCTTCGCAATCTGACCGGGCTGCATCCGCTCCGCCTCAGGGACCTCGACC
>CAYSWE010000596.1:0-2568 GCA_964434515.1 uncultured Phycisphaerales bacterium
AAAGCGAATATCCAAGACCGGCACAACCTGAAATTCCTGTCCATCGACAAGGAACTACGTCGCAAGCACAGCGGCGTTCGGTAGCTCGCGCGTTCAGCGTTGGAGCCCATAGTTGTGCATGATGCCAAATGCTGGGCGAGCCGTGAAGGCGATGGGCTGATAGAACAGTGAGACGCCGACTAGGCCGCCGAGCTGGTTGGGTATGCGTAGCTGTTGACGGAACTTGCCCCTCTGGTCCAGCGGTGCGCTGAAGAAAACGACCACCGTCGCCGGGT
This sequence comes from uncultured Phycisphaerales bacterium, assembly GCA_964434515.1. GTDB lineage: Bacteria > Planctomycetota > UBA1135 > UBA1135 > CAYSWE01. The sequence continues at coordinate 276 of CAYSWE010000596.1, forward strand.
CGAGGCGCAAGACGCCGTCGAAGCCCTGGATCGGTGTCGCTCGGATCGGCCTCGCTGCGACCAAAACTCCGAACGCTGTCTGCGGGACGCCGAGTACTTCGATCAGCGTGAATTGTCCGGGGCGACGATGGCCGCGCCAACAAAACGTCGGGCCTGGCGTGCGGAACAAGCTCACGTTGTCGATCCAGAGCCGCGGAGTGCGTCCGCGAGCTGCTTGGAACTGGCGTTGGAACTCGATCGCCAAGGTCTGCCGGCCGGCAAGCTTGGGCACGAATCGAACACAGAGGATGTCCCGTGCTTGGACTCTCTGCGGAACCTTGCCCCACGACTTGCGCGCGACCTCCGTCCCACCGAGCTTGACGACGATGGTGCCGGCGTCGTTGTTGGCCGCCGGGGCGTCAAGACTGAGATCCATGTAGAGTTCGGACGCTGCGCGTGTGACCGTTACGCTTTGGGCCAGGATCAGCGGCGGATTGGGTCCGGTCGCGCCCTTGCCGGCGTTCACGCCGAACGACGAACTCGCGCCGAGTCCGGTCGTGTCGAACGTCTCGACCTTGGCGTCGACGCCGCCTCCGCTCATGCTCCAACCGGTGAGCCCGCGGCCGAAGCTCCCGTTGTTCACCAGGTTGGCCTGAGCGGCGAGTGGGCTGACACAACACGCCGTAGCGAGGACGGCGATCGATCGCAGTGGGATCGTGAGGGCTCTCATGGTTGCCTCCGTAGTGGATCTCTAGGAATCGCGTAGGAATCAAGGTCACGTTTTCGGCCGAGGCAGCGCAACGCCGCGAGCCGCGGCGAGACCGGATCGAACATCGGAAGTCATCCCTGCGAGGGCGCCTAGTGTAGCGGTGGTCGGGTGCCTTGGGAATCCATCTGGAAGCGCGGCCCATCGTCCGTACACTCTCGCGCTGCCGCAACCATGAAAGACGTCGCCCTATTCCTGCTCAAGCGCCTTGGTTGGTTGTTTCTGACGCTGCTCCTTGTCTTCACGGTGTCGTTCTTCCTGATGCGGGCGGTTCCGGGCGGCCCGTTCCAAATGGAGCAGGCGATTGCGCCGGAGATCCAGGCGCGCATCGAGGCGCAGTTCCACCTCGATGCGCCCGTGCTGCAGCAGTACTTCCTTGCACTGGGGAACACGCTCCAGGGCGACCTTGGCCCGAGTTTCAAACTCTCTGACTACACCGTCAACGAGGTGCTCGCCGAGGGTTTGCCGCGTTCGGCCGCGCTCGGAGCGCTGGCGCTAATCTTTGCGTTGACCCTGGGGATTCTCGCCGGGGCGATTTCGGCGGTGCGCCGTGGGGGCGTGGTCGACCGCGGCTTGATGCTGCTCGCGACGATCGGCATCGCCCTGCCCAACTTCGTGATCGCATCGGTGCTGATCCTGATCTTCGTGATCAAGATTCCGCTGTTGCCTGCGGCCGGATGGGGCAGCTTTCGCTACCTCGTGTTGCCGGCGGTCTGTCTGGGGGCACCGTTCGCCGCCTACATCGCTCGGCTGACGCGGACCGGTCTCTTGGAGGTGCTCACTCAGGACTACATCCGCACGGCGCGCGCCAAAGGGCTCTCGGAGACGAGGGTCGTGTTCAGTCATGCTCTCAAGGGGGGGCTCTTGCCGGTGGCGTCGTTTCTCGGACCGGCGGTCGCTGGCATTCTCACGGGTTCGCTTGTCATCGAGAAGGTCTTCGCCATTCCGGGCATCGGAACCTACTTCGTGCAGTCAGCACTCAATCGTGACTATACGCTTTCGATGGGGACGGTGCTGCTCTACACCGCGCTCGTGGCGTCAATGAACCTGCTGGTCGACATCAGCTACACGATCCTCGATCCACGCGTCACGCTGGACTGACCCCTCCTGGACGGCGGCCTGGAACAAAGAAGCAAGAGATTGGACGCGACAGCAACACGCCGGGAACGGACGCCGGAGCAGCTCGAACGGCTGCTCGACGAAGCGAGCAAGGTTCGCGGGAACTCGCTGTTCCGCGATGCGATGCGGCGCTTCTGGCGTACGCCCGGCTCCGTCGTTTCGTTCTGGTTCCTGGTCGTCGTCGTGGTGTTGAGCTTGCTTACGCCACTCCTGCCATTGGCTCCGCACCATCGCGTGCGCACCGGCGAACAGTATCTCGCGCCGTTCGCTCAGAGACTCACGACCGAGGGTGTGCTGCTGCGCAGCGGGTGGCCGAAGCGGCTCCCTTCCGACCTGCAAGGGGCGGCGCGTGCAGCTAGGTTTGCCGAGCTCGTCGATCAGGAGGCTGGGCGCCTGGATTGGTTCAACGGCTGGCTCGTCCGCGCGCGC
>CAYSWE010000597.1:0-2566 GCA_964434515.1 uncultured Phycisphaerales bacterium
CTTTCCGGCTTTGCAGGGTGCGTGCTAGCGGGCGTCGCAGCCATGCCGGGTTTTCTGGGCCAGCACAAGCATGGTGACGAGTAGAGCAGCACGGCGAGCCGCCGGCGCAGCGCGCCGATCACATCTGCGTGCTCGTCGTGCAGCTGCATCAGCGCGACTAGCGCCTTGCGACCGAGTTCGTCCTTCCAACCCCGATCCGCAGCAACCGACTCGAGCAGAAGCTCCATCGCCCGCCGCTCATCGCCCGCCATCCAGGCTTCGTGCGCTTGGCGCGCGGCCGCTGCAGCCTCGCCTTGGCCACTGAGGTCGCCCGTGAAGAACCCGCGCGCATCCAGCAACCGCTGGCTCCGCGTGTATTCCTCATCATCTTCCTCTGCCTCGCCGAGCAAGGCGAACGCACGCTCGGCCTCGTCCATGCGACGGCCCCGCAACAATGCGCTGGCCTTGTCGAATGCACTCTGTGGCGCGGGCGGCGCATCGGCATCCGCATCCGCCGCATCGAACGACACGCCAAGGCGACCGAGAAACTCGCGAATCTTCGCCTCATCGAGGACGCCGACGAAGGCATCTGCGGGTCGCCCGCCTTGAAACGCCACGACGTAAGGAATGCTCTGAATCTGAAACAGCCCCGCGAGCCGCGCCTCACTCTCCGTGTCGACCTTGCACAATCGAAAGGCTCCCGCGGCCTCGACAGCAAGCTTCTCGAGCACCGGCCCCAGCATCTTGCACGGCTGGCACCACGCGGCCCAGAAATCCACCAACACAGGAACGGTGCGGCTCTTCTCAAGGACCTCGCGCTCGAAGTCCGCCTCGGTAATGTCGATCACGTGCGTGTCCATACCGAGGACTCTACAGGGTCTGCGCCCGACAAAAAGGAGACGGAGCGGTTTCGGACGCGGGCTCTCAGCCCATGAAGCCCTTGGCCATCTCCAGGATCTTGCTGGGACTGAACGGCTTCGTCAGATAGTCGTTCGCCCCCGCGTCGATCCCCAGAGCACGATCCGACTCCTGCCCCTTCGCGGTCAGCAAGATGAGATGCACCTCATCGAGGCTCGCGTCTCCGCGGACCTCTCGGACCACGTCATAGCCGTTCATCTTGGGCATCATGACGTCGAGAAAGACCAGCCTTGGCTTGTGCTCTCGAATCAGCGAGAGGGCTTCCTCGCCGTCGCGCGCCTCGAGGACATCCATGCCGCCCTTGCGAAGCACAAACGACAACGAGCGAAGAATGAACGGCTCGTCGTCAACGACGAGGACCTTGTAACTGGTCACTGCGACTCTCCTGTGCCATTGCCACACTCTCGATTGCCCGTGCCCTCGGCATGCAACCCTTGCGCGCGCCGCGGCAGAACGCGCACGACCACGGCGGTCACATCGTCCTCCGCGGCCTGGGACGCGGCGTGCTCGTCGACGGCATGAAAAATCTCGCCGAGAACCTCTTCGGCGGATCGTCCGGCCACGCGGCGCACGACTTCGTCGAGGCCAGCCTCGTCCAGCATCCGCCCTTCGAGATCGGTCACTTCGGTGACTCCATCCGTGTAGAGCACCACAAACTCGCCCGGAGCGAGCGTGAGTTCGCACTCGTCGTACGAAACCGACGGCAGGAAGCCGACCATCGGACCACCCCCCTCGAGCCACTCCGTTGTCCCGTCAGCGCGGTGCAGCAGCGGCGGATTGTGGCCGGCATTGGTAAACCGCACGGTCACACTCCCATCTTCGTTGCGCGCAACGAGGGTCAACAAGAACGCGGTGATGAACAACTCGTTCCGCACCAGGTCCTGAAACAATCCGCTGGCCAACGAACCAAAGATCCGCGCCGGCTCCGACTCCTGGACGAGCACGGCACGCAACTGGGAACGCGCCATCACCATGGCCATGGCCGAAGCCATGTTGTGGCCCGACACATCCGCGATCACCACGTGCTGACTCCCGTCGGCCGATTCGAGATAATCGAAGTAGTCGCCGCCGACTTGATTGGCGGCGCGGTTGCGGCCGGCGATATCGACGCTTTCCCACGATGGCGGAGTTGCGGGGGCGAGGGATTCCTGAATCGAACGAGCGATCTGCAGTTCTTTCTCGGCCGACGCTCGGATCCGCGTGCCCAATGCAAGCCCCAGCAGAACGCTCACCGACTGAGCGAGTTCGGCCTCTGGGTTGCCAAACGCCGGCGCTCCATCGGGACCGTCCTCGGCACGGTCCATCAGCACAAGACAGCCCAACACGGTGGCGTCGGACTCGCTGCCGAACGCAATCGGGACGACCAGCAGACTGTGCCGCGCCTCAGCCTCGATCGAACCCGGCGGGATATCGAACTGCTCAATGCCTCCGTAGCGAACCTTGCCATCCTGGAACGCATCGACAACCGGACCTCCCGGCCCGTTCTCGCCAATGGCGACATCGGAGGTCCAAAACGTCTGGCTCCCGTCACCCATGAAAAGGCACTGCGCACTGTCGCGCGAATCCTGCCGCAGGAGCAGCGCGCCCAGTCGGACATCGAGCGCCGGGAGCAGGGACTCCAGGCAGAGCTTGCCCATCTCGCTGACAGACTCGCACCCCGGCAGTCGAT
>CAYSWE010000598.1:0-2565 GCA_964434515.1 uncultured Phycisphaerales bacterium
CGAGGACGAGAACGTTGACGTTACGGTCCATGGATAGGACATGGTCGAGGCCGCCGTAGCCGATGTCGTAAGCCCAGCCGTCGCCGCCAACCAGCCACACGCTCTTCTGTACGAGGTGGGAGGCGAACTCCTCGAGCCGCGCCCCGTTCGGCTTGTTCGCAATGCGCATCATTAGCTCTTCCACGTGAGCGCGCATCGCGAGGATGCCGGAGCGCGAGGTCTGATCGCAGTCCTCGATGCGACGCAGCAGATCCTCGCCGACCAGGTCGCGCGACTCGTGCAGCAACTCCATGGCCTGAGCTCTGTGTTTGTCCAGCGCGAGTCGGAAGCCGAGACCGAACTCCGCGTTGTCCTCGAACAGGCTATTTGCCCAGGCCGGGCCCCGCCCTTCTTCGTTGCTGCAGTACGGCGTTGTCGGGAGATTGCCGCCATAGATCGACGAACACCCGGTGGCGTTGGCAATCAACGCCCGGTCGCCGAACAGTTGCGTCATGAGTTTGATGTAGGGCGTCTCGCCGCAGCCGGGGCAGGCACCGGAGAACTCGAACAGCGGTTCCAGGAGCTGCGTGCTCTTGGCATCGACTCGGTCGAGTTCGGATAGGTCTTTCTCTGGCAGTTCGCTGAAGAAATCCCAGCGCGCCGTCTCGCTCGCCAGGCACTCATCCAACGGGACCATGTTGATTGCCTTGCGTCGCGGATTGCTCTTGTCCTTCGCGGGACAAATCTCGACGCACAGATGGCATCCAGTGCAGTCCTCCGGCGCCACCTGAATGGTGTACTGTTCGCCGCGAAAATCCTTGGACTTGTAGCCGACGCTTTGGAAGTTCTCGGGCGCCCCACTCAAAGCGCTCTGGTCGTACACCTTGGCTCGTATCGTCGCATGCGGGCAGACGAACGCGCATTGATTGCATTGTATGCAGATGTCCGGCTCCCAGACCGGAACTTCGTGTGCGATACGACGCTTTTCCCAGCGCGCGGACGAGAGTGGCCAGGTTCCGTCCACCGGGAAGGAGCTTACTGGTAGCGAGTCCCCCTTGCCTGCCATCATGACGGCGGAGACCTTCTGCAGCAGCTGCGGGGCCTTGTCGGAGACGATCGGTGGCCGTCCGGCTGTGGCGGTAATCTTGTCTGGGACGCGTACCTCGTGGAGATGGTCGAGCGAGGCATCCACGGCCTCGAAGTTGCGACGCACGACCTCCTTGCCGCGCCGGCCATAGGTCTTCTCGATCGACTTCTTGATCGCGGCGATTGCTTCATCGCGCGGCAGCACGTTGGAGATCGCGAAGAAGCAGGTCTGCATGACCGTGTTGATGCGGTTGCCCATACCTGCATCGCGGGCCACTTTGAGAGCATGAATGACGTAGAAGCGAATCTCCTTCTCGAGGATGTCCGCCTGGACTTCTCTGGGGAGGTGATCCCAGACTTCGTCGGGTCCCCACGGGCTGTTGAGCAGGAAGACTGCTCCCTTGTCGGCCTTTGCCAGCATGTCGAATTTGTCGAGGAAGGCCCACTGATGGCACGCGACGAAGCTGGCACTCTGGATCAAGTAGCTGCTATGGATCGGGTCTGGGCCGAACCGGAGGTGCGAAATCGTCGCGGCTCCGGACTTCTTACTGTCGTAGACGAAGTATCCCTGTGCCTGAAGATCCGTGCCTTCGCCAATGATCTTGATCGTGTTCTTGTTGGCGCCGACCGTTCCGTCCGAACCTAGCCCGTAGAAGATCGCTCGCACACCCGGAGCCGTCTCCGGCATTTCTGTCCAGGCGAGGGACAGTTGCGTGACATCATCGACGATCCCCACGGTGAACCGAGGCTTCGGTTGCGCTTGACCCAACTCTGCGAACACCGAGGCGACCATTCCGGGTGTGAACTCCTTGGACGAGAGGCCGTAGCGGCCACCGATGACCCGCGGCCGCACGGCGAGTTGTAGGCGTCCTTCCTGCTCGGCATCCATGAGCACCGAGCGAACATCCAGATGGAGCGGCTCGGCCGGTGCGCCGGGTTCTTTCGTTCGGTCGAGCACGGCAATGTTCTTTGTCGTCTGAGGTAGCGCATTCAAGAAGTGTTCGGCTGGGAATGGGCGATAGAGGCGCACCTTGACGACGCCAACGCGTTCGCCGGACGCGACGAGCTGCTCGACCGTCTCTGTCACGGTTTCCGCGCCGGAGCCCATGAGGACCAGGACGCGTTCGGCCTCGGGGTGGCCCTCGTAGTCGCAGAGCGAGTAGGAGCGACCGGTCAACCGCTCAAACTCGGCCATGACTCGCGCGGTTTCTTCGGGGCAGCGGTCGTGGTAGACATTGCAAGCCTCGCGCGCCTGGAAGAACGTGTCGGGGTTCTGCGCAGTGCCGCGGATGACCGGATGGTCCGGATTCAAACCCCGCTTCCGGTGCTCGTGGATCTGTTCGTCCGGCAGCAATGCACGCATCACGTCCCTGGGGATCGCCGTGATCTTTGCGACTTCGTGCGACGTGCGAAACCCATCGAAGAAATGCAGGAACGGAACCCTCGTGCGCAGGCTCGAGGCCAGCGCAATCAAGGCGAAGTCGTGGGCTTCCTGCACTG
>CAYSWE010000599.1:0-2557 GCA_964434515.1 uncultured Phycisphaerales bacterium
CGCTGAGCACTTCACCGGCGCGACCTACCTCCCGGGCGAGAAGCCGTGGGGCATCGCCGCCGAGTTCGCCTTCCCGTGTGCTACGCAAAACGAGATCTCGGGCGAGGATGCAGAGGCGCTCGCGCGCAACCAGTGCCACGGGATCTCCGAGGGCGCCAACATGCCGTCCACGCCAGAAGCCATCGAGGTCTACCACCAGCATGACATGCTGTTTGGTCCGGGTAAGGCTGCCAACGCGGGTGGCGTCGCTACCTCGGCGCTCGAGATGAGTCAAAACAGCCAGCGGATGTCGTGGACGCGCGAGGACGTCGACGGTCGCTTGCGCAAGATCATGAAGAACATCCATACCGCGGCCAGCAGCGCGGCCGATCGCGTCGGCAAGCCTGGCAATCTGCTGCATGGAGCCAACATCGCCGGCTTCATCAAGGTGGCCGACGCCATGTTTTCTCAGGGCGTGGTCTAGGACCGTGGGCATGGAGCTTACGACTCTGCGCGAAGCGCTCGGGCCGATCACAGCCGTCCTCGGCAGCCTCGATCTCGCCGACCCGGCTCGGGCCGCGGCCACGCTCACGGCCGAGTTTCCCTTGGACTCGCCGATCGTTCAGCGGATCCGCGAGCTTGCCGAGGCCGGCCAGGCGGACGGCACGCTCCTGCCCAAGGAGGCGGGTGGCGTCCGCTACGGCCGTGTGGGCAAGGACTGCGACGGATTCTCGGTCGACGCGGTCTGGATGAACGGCCCGGGCCCGAAGCACCGACATCCCCGAGGCGAGATCAACCTGCTCTTCCGTCAGGAAGGCGAGCCCACCTTCGAGGGGCACCCCGAGGGCTGGGCCGTGTTCGCCCCGGATTCGGTGCATGTGCCGACGGTCGCCGGTGGCGCGATGTTGATTCTCTACTTCCTGCCGGGTGGCGCCGTGGAGTGGATCCGATGACGCGTTCCCCCCGTCGCCCGTAGCACCGGGCTCTCCCCTCGGGCTCAGGGCCTCGGCGCTGCGATTCCGATCCTCAAGCGGAAGGATCGCCACATGAACCAGCCGCGCATCTCGGCCTACTTGACCACATTCAACTGCGTTTCGGCGGGCTATCCGTTCGAGGCAGCGCTGCGTTCCTTGGGCTTTGCCTTCGAGGTCGTGGTCGTCGATGGCGGCAGCAGCGATGGGACCTGGGAACGACTTGGGCGCGTCGCGGACAACGACTCGCGCGTGCGGCTCCTGCGCCATCCGGTGGACCTGGATGGGCCGTCGTGGGCGCTCGATCTCGAACTCTGGCTCAAGGCGAAGGCGCGCGCGGCTTGTCGGGGCGAGGTTTGCTGGCAGGCGGATGCCGACGAGGTCGTCTGCGAGGACGACTGGCGCAAGATTGGCTATTGCACCGAGGAGCTGTCGGAAGACACGCCGCTCTTGGCCGTGCCGATGCTCGAATACTGGGGCGGCACCCGGCTCGTGCGCCGCGATCTCTATCCGGCGACTGCCAAGCTCTCGCTCAACTCGCCGAGGATCACGCATGGCCTCCCGCGCGGGTTTCGTGCGCACGATGAGCATGGCTGGCTCTACGCCCTGCCCTACGCGTCGCTGGGGCCGAGCTACCTCGACCTCGATACGCTCGAGCCGGTGGCGTGCGATAGCCTGATTCCCGACGCCGTCGAGAGCCTGCGACAGTCGCACGACAGTGCGTGCTACGAAGCGGAGTTTTATGACACGATCGATGACCTCCCGGTCGTGCACCACTTCGCCTGGGTTGCCATCGAGCGCAAGCTGTTCCAGCTGCGCAACTCGTGGGCGCGCTTCCACGCGTCGTTCCACCGAAGCGCCGAGGCGGTCTCCGCGTGGCCGCTCTTCGACTGCGACTGGCAGGACGTCTCTGACGTCGACATCCGGCGTCGTGCCCGCGAGCTGCGCCGCGAAGGGCCAGGGTCGCTCAGCGGCGAGACCGACTTCCCAACGTTGATGCGGGCCATGAAAGAGCTGCCGCTCGACGCCGGCAACTGGCTGCCGGATCTGACCAAGCCTGTGGAAATCGTGCGCCCAAGCGCGACCGTCTGCGAGGTCTGATCGGCGACTTCTGTTCGGCGAAATCGTGTAGGGATATTCGTTGGCAGAATCCCCAATCGAAACACTCCTCCTGCCTGCCTCCTGAACAACCACAGAGACCACAGAGAGAAGGTGCCCCGGCGGAATACGCTGACGAAACGGCGCAATCCATCTCGAGAAGTCCCGGGCCGACCGCGCTAGTCGGTGGACGTCAACGTGGTCCTCCACCGCGTCAACAGCGCGGGCCAACCCGGCAAGCCACGGATCGCCGGGAAGATTCGGGTGACATCGCTCAAAGCGTTCACGGTGACATTCGCGCCGCACGTGTCGCTCGCCCAGGGGGGATCTTCTTCATCGTTCTCGACAATGCGAACAAGTTCGTGCCTCCGATCTCGCCGACTGTCGAGATACGCATCCACTCCGAGAGCACAACAGCCAGTGGGGTCGGCTCCTGTTCAACGCCCGTTGGCAATCCCGCTGTCGTGTCTCACGCTCTTTGGCACTCGCATCCCAGTGCCAATGGCACG
>CAYSWE010000600.1:0-2556 GCA_964434515.1 uncultured Phycisphaerales bacterium
TCAAGACGCGCGCCGTTCGTGGGGCGAGTGTCACGCTCATCGGTCAGCTCGTTTCGCAGTCGATCAAGTTTGGTTCGAGCCTCGTGCTGACGCGCCTCTTGTTCGAGAGAGACTATGCGCTGATGGGCACGATCATGCTCGTCGCGATCGCGCTGGCGATGCTCTCGGATGCCGGCGTGTATCCGGCGCTGATCCGCCACGAGAAGGGCGAGGATGAGGACTACCTGAGCACGGGTTGGACCATCGGCGTCCTCCGCGGCACGATCCTCTGGGCGGTCGGCGCGGCGATGGCCTATCCGATCTCGAACTTCTACCACAAGCCCGAGCTCGGTCCCCTACTGCTCGTGACGAGCTCTGTGGCCTTTCTTCAGGGCCTGCAATCCATCAAGCTCGTCTTGTTGCAGCGGCGGATGCATCTGGTCCGCAAGATCGCCATCGACATCGCTGCGCAGGTCGTGGCGGTGACGGTCACGATCCTGCTCGCTCTTTGGTTGCGCAACGTCTGGGCGCTGGTGTTCGGCTGGATGGCACAGACGCTGGTCGTCACCATCGTGAGCCATGTTGCGATACCCGGTCCAAGGATCCGCTTCCGCTTGAATCGACAGGCCGCCGCGGCCATCTTCTCCTTCGGTCGTTGGGTCTTTCTCTCTACGGTCGTGACTTTGGCTGCGGCGCGGTACGACGTAGCGATTCTGCCGAAGCTCATCTCCGACTACGCCTTTGGCGTCTACATGCTCGGCCTGCAACTCATCGAGGTGTTGCGGCACGTGAACCTGCAGCTCATGGAGACCGTGCTCTTTCCCGCACTCTCCGAGTCCTCGCGGCGGAGTCATGAGGAGTTTACCCACAATTTCGGTCGGGTCTGGCGGCTCCTGCTGCCCGTGTGTGGCATCGCCGTCGCGGCGGCGGCCTTTGGCGCGCCGGCCTTCTTCCTCGTGGCCTACGATCCCCGCTGGCTCAATGCCGGCTGGATGGTGCAGCTCCTGATGCTGATGCTCTGGTTCGATTTCATCCAGACCATCCTTGGACGAGTGCTGCTCGCCATGAATCTGCCGCGTGCGTTGTTTCTGAACAACTTGGTCCGCTTCGCTGGATCGGCGATTTTTGGTTACATCGGCTTCAACATCGCAGGTCTCCCTGGGTTCATCCTCGGGTTTGGCTTGGGGCCGTTGCTTGGCACGGCCGTGTTGGTGCGGATCCTCAGTGGCGAGGGAATCCATGTCGCGAAGCAACTCGCGGTGTTCTCGCTGGCCGGTGGCCTCGGAGTCGGTCTACTCTGCGCGCTACCGCGCCTGCTGTTCGACAATGTGACCGTGATCAGCTGGGTCACGTTTGCGATCGGCGCGGTCGTGCTTACACCACCGTCCTTGCGGATGGGGAACCGAGTGTTGGCCGATCTTCGTTCGCAGTGACCGCGCCGGGCGCGCCAAGGGACACCACTTTCCACGTTCTATCCGTACCCTACGTCGTCGCCATGTTCCGAAACTGCCATATCCTCTGGTCGATTCTCGTCGGTCTGTCCTCGCTTGCTTCAGGCTGCGATGGCACCGAAGTGTCCGTGGCAGCGTGCTCCGCGGCGGATCAGGGCAGCTTTCCTGCGCTACCCAAGGCGACGGAGCACGGTCCCAAGCCGGTGATCCGGGCGACGCGGACACGCGGCGTTGCCCCCCTGGCCGTCTACTTTGACGCCACCGGGACCAAGAGCGAGCGCTATCCGAGGGTGTTTCACCACCTCTACTATCGCTGGGACTTTGCCGACACAGGCGCCAAGCATCCCGTTGCGACCGGTCCGATTGCCGGACATGTGTTTGAGAAGCCGGGGCGCTATGCGGTCCAACTCGTCGTCACCGAGCCGTTCGGCCGCGTCGCCAGGGCGACCCTGCGCATCGATGTGGAGGATCCCAACGTCGCGTTTGCGCGGGGACGGACGATCTGCTTTTCCAATGACGAGGATTTCCTCGGAGCACCCACGGGGGCGAAGTGCGTGACGACGCGGAGCTTCCGTGCGGCGATGGCGCGGGCCGGTGATGGAAAGCGCTTGTTGTTCAAGCGGGGCGACCGGTTTGGCTGCACGGAGACGACGGCCCTGACTCTCGAGCGCGGGTGTCTGATCGGTGCCTTCGGCAACCCGAAGGAGGACAAACCAAAGATCTCGAGCACGCTCGATGGACCGGTGATTCAGGGGCAAGGCGTCGGGCTCTCGCTCGTCGACCTGCGCTTTGTCGCGGACCGTGGCACCGGCGAACTCTTCGATGCACTGCAGCAAACCCGTCGGCACCTGTTTTTGCGGGTCGACACGGAGGGGTTTGACTCGGTCTACGTCTTGTCTCCCGACATCGTCCAGTACTACAAGGCCGACATGCATCAGGAGATGTTCTTTTTTGACTGCACGATGCGCGGCTACGAAGGCGTTGCCGCCTATCTTGGCGCCGAGCGTTCGGCGCTGATCGGCAACTCCTTCGGCAGCAGCCAAACCACGCACGTGCTGCGCACCGGGTTCGCGAGGCATGTCGTGATTGCCGACAACGTGCTGGGCAAGCCGGCGCAAGGGCGCCA
>CAYSWE010000601.1:0-2534 GCA_964434515.1 uncultured Phycisphaerales bacterium
TTCAATTCCGGCGATTTCCAGTTCGCGGTTCGCGAGCATTGTCCGTTACTCCGAGCATCCTCGGGCAATGGTGATTCGCATGGATTCGTTGCGTCCGTGTCGGTGGCCGTGGGGAGGTGGCGTCTACCGCATTCCCACAACTTCGCGGGTCCATCGACTCCCGCTCGCTTCTACGCCAGCACGATCCTCTCGCCGACCGTGAGAGTGTGATCCAGCGACTTTTCTGTCATCAGGTCTGAGGGGCCGTGAGATCGTGAGATCCGTGAAATCCGTGCCATGAAGCGTGAGATGGGCCGCTCAGAGAGCGTGAGACACGACAGTTGGTGTTTCTCGCGCTCTGGGCGTTGGGTATGACGTTGTTCTTCGCGTTTCTGGCCTCGGCCTTGGCAGTCGACGCCAAGGCGGTTGGCGCGGTAGCCAATCTCAGTGATGCGTTGAACGAAGACATGCACGAGGCCGCGATTGCCGTCAGTATGATCTTCGCTGCTCTGGCACTCTTCACGCGCTTCTTGGCCGACCAACAAGTTTCGCTTGTTTCCCGGCGACTGCGAGTTCGGCTCCTGTTCCGGCCTTCGTGCAGACGGTGCTGTTGGTGTTGCTCCTCTTTCCCCTCTATCAGGTCGTGTGCATGTTCCCTCGCACGCTGTCTGCGCTACATGCGTCGCTTGTCGTCGGCCTCGCTGCCGGATCCGGTTCCTTCTTCACAGAATCGGTCGCCCCGAGCTGCAGCGACTGGGCCGCGACCTCGCCATTGCTTGCTTGTTTAGCGGATCTGTTTGGGCTCGCGCTCAGCTTTGGGGTTCTACGCCTCTACTTGGCGCGCCGCATTGGGGCTGGCGACTTGGCGCTCGCGTAGGGATAGCTGCCAGCTTGGTCCAGGGCCAACGGCGGACGCGATGGCAGGCTCCTGTCGGCTGGTTCGAGAAAGACCGCTTGGAACCGCGCCATCACGGCTTCGGGCGAGAAGCGCACCGAGTAGACATCGAGTTCCCCCTGGATTGGGCGGAACACCGACAGGATGCGGTCGAGGTCCGCGGGCGTGCGATAGTAGATCCCCTTGCGCCCGAGCACTTCGACGTGGTAGTTGTCCTTGCCCTCGAGCCAGGTGATGACCGGTTTGTTGCGGATCGAAAACTCGGCGACCGCGAGGCCAAACGTTTCGCCTTCGGCGCGCGCGTGCAGTATTGCATCGCAGGTGTTGATGAAGACCGTCTTCTCGGCGGGGTCGGTCGTCGCCGGCAGGAACACGACGCGCTCGTGGTCGCAGAACGGCCGTGTGCCGAGGAACACGAACCAGGCGTCGGTGCGTTCGTGGGCGATCCGCCGCACGGCTTCCTGGGCGAACTCGAGATCGAAGGTATCGAAGCCTCCGTGGCGCCCAAACACCGTCGCCGTGCGCGGGATTCGGAGCGTGTCGCGCAGGTCGTCGTCGAGGTCCGGCAACCGCACGATATGGGGGACGACGGGGACGGGGACGGTGCCGGCCGGCGGACCATAGTGCGTCGACACCCAGTCCGAGACGCTGGCATAGATGTCGCCGTGCGGCTGATCGGCGCGGAAGACGCAGTGCACGACGACCCGTCCGTTCCGTGGCCGCAGCAGAGGGGTTTTTGGCCGCGAACCTTCCGCAATGTGATAGTAGACGTCGACGTCGCCGAGCAGGGTCGCCAAGTCGGCAGCGTCGCGATAGAGCAGCACGGAGAACCGCTGCCGAAAACGGTCGAGAGCCGCTAGATCCGCGCGCGCTGGACAGAGGATGACCGAGCGATTGCCAAGCAGCGTCTCGTTGAAGTGGGCGTAGTCGAACAACGCGACGTCCGTACCTCGCGTATTGAGGTGACCGGCGTCAAACGCCACGAGTTGCTGAGGCATCGGGGATACTCCAAGACCGACGGCATGGACTCTTCGGCATGGAGGTCGTGTGGCTTGATCGCTACGCCCCATTCCCTGGCGGCGTCCCCGCGCGCTGCTCGAGTTCGACGGCCTATGTGTCTACTCCTCACGCTTGTTCGAATCGCCGATGGCCATTTCGTGCCCCAGGTGCTCGTCGCCGTCCGTGGCGGTCATTCCATTCGCCGCGGCCCATTCTGCTCCCCATCCGGCGAGGGCCAGGATCGACGCTGCGCCGATCGGATGATTGGCAGTGTAGGTAAGCCCAGACTGGTCGGCGATCCCCGCGAGTGTGATGTTGCTGACGGCGTCGGTGAGTTCTTGCTGGGCCGGCAAGAGCTTGGCTGGCTCGAAGCCCTCGGCCGAAGGTTGATGGGCGAGCAGAGATTTGAGCATGGGTTTGGCGCTCGGCCACACGCGTTCGACGAGCTTGGCTAGGCGCACGTGGACGAGACCGGCAGCTGGGCCGGTCGCTGCGATCGTCGCTCGGAAATCAGCTTCGTCGGCGAGACTCTTCTCATGCTGGTCAATCTGCGTGAGGGTCTGCTCGAGGTTCTTCAGCCAGGGGCTGACCAGGAGCATGCCACCGCGGAAGGCGAACGACGGTTGTACCGGAAGGCCGCGCTTCGACACGAACCAGATCC
>CAYSWE010000602.1:0-2533 GCA_964434515.1 uncultured Phycisphaerales bacterium
AGCCCTTGGCCTCCCAACCCGGCGCCCACTTGGTAATCGTGTCCACGCAGAGCCGACTGTCGGTGTGCACGGGGACGGCGGCGTCCTCGGGTAGCAGACGATACGCCTCGATCAGCGCCGTCAGCTCCATGCGGTTGTTCGTAGTGGCCTCGTCTCGCCCGTAGAGTTCGCGCTGGATTTCGCCATCGAGCACCCAGACGAGTCCCCAACCACCCGGCCCCGGGTTCGGCACGCAACTGCCGTCGGTGAAGATTCCGGTTTGCGGTCCGCCGGTGTACTTGGCGCGGAC
This sequence comes from uncultured Phycisphaerales bacterium, assembly GCA_964434515.1. Classification (GTDB taxonomy): domain Bacteria; phylum Planctomycetota; class UBA1135; order UBA1135; genus CAYSWE01. The sequence continues at coordinate 290 of CAYSWE010000602.1, forward strand.
CTGCGCCCGCGTCAGGTTCTCTTCGCGAGTGGACCCTCCGCCCGACGGTCGGCGGCGACGCGCCGACTTGTTCGTCGAATCAGGTTTCTTCGGCGAATGCGTACGGCAGTAACTCGGCTTCCAACCTGGATATTTGTCCAGGGCGCGCTGCGGGACGTCGAATTCGACGTGGCAGGTCTTGCAGTGAAACGTCGGCATCGCCGTCATGGTAGCTCGGCATGCGAACGACACCAGGCACGTCGAGCGTTACATGTTGCGACGGTACTGCCCACCCACGCCGTAGAGCGCACCGGAGATCTGACCAAGCGAGCAGACCTTGGCGGCCTCCATCAGGACGGAGAACATGTTCTGGTCGTGAACTGCAGCGGTCTCGAGATCCGCTAGCGCGGCGGTGCTACGCCCCGCGTTGCGCTTCCAGAACTCCCTCAGCGCACGGATTTGGAAGTCCTTCTCTTCGGTCGTGGACCGAATCACCTCTTTGGGCATCACGAACGGAGAGCCGTCTTTGGACAGGAATGTATTCACGCCAACGATGGGATAGGCGCCACTCTCCTTGAGGGTCTCGTAGTAGAGCGACTCCTCCTGGATCCGGCCACGCTGGTACATCGTCTCCATCGCGCCCAACACGCCACCACGGTCACTGATGCGCTCAAACTCCGTCAGCACGGCCTCCTCCACGAGGTCGGTGAGTTCGTCGATGATGAACGAACCCTGCAGCGGGTTCTCGTTCTTGGCCAAGCCCAGTTCGCGGTTGATGATGAGTTGGATCGCCATCGCTCGTCGCACGGATTCTTCGGTCGGCGTCGTGATCGCCTCGTCGTAGGCATTGGTGTGCAGCGACTGGCAGTTGTCATAGATCGCATAAAGCGCCTGCAAGGTGGTCCGGATGTCGTTGAACTGGATCTCCTGGGCGTGCAGCGACCGACCCGACGTTTGAATGTGATACTTGAGCTTCTGTGCGCGCTCGCTGGCCTTGTACTTGAGCTTGAGCGCCTTGGCCCAAATCCGACGCGCAACCCGGCCGATGACTGCGTACTCGGGATCGATTCCGTTCGAGAAGAAGAAGGACAAGTTGGGGCCGAACTCGTCGATATCCATCCCGCGCGACAGGTAGTACTCAACGTAGGTAAAACCGTTCGCCAGCGTGAACGCAAGCTGCGTAATCGGATTCGCACCCGCTTCGGCAATGTGATAGCCGGAGATAGAAACAGAATAGAAGTTGCGCACCTGGTGCGCGATGAAATGCTCCTGAATGTCGCCCATGAGACGCAGGGCAAACTCAGTCGAGAAGATGCACGTATTCTGCGCTTGATCCTCCTTGAGAATGTCCGCCTGCACAGTCCCACGCACACGCCTCAGCGTGTCCGCCTTGATCTTCGCGTAGGTCGCTTGCGGAAGCACTTCGTCGCCGCTAACGCCCAGCAGCAGCAGACCGAGCCCGTCGTTGCCTTGCGGTAGCGTCCCGTTGTAGCGAGGCCGCGCAACGCCACGTTCGGTGCAAAGCGCCGCGATCTTGGTCTCGATCTCGGCGGCCTGCCCCTGCTCGCGGATGTAAAGCTCGCACTGCTGATCGATCGCTGCGTTCAGGAAGAACGCGAGCATCATCGGTGCCGGCCCATTGATGGTCATCGACACCGACGTCTTGGGATCGGCCAGGTTGAAACCCGAGTAGAGCTTCTTTGCGTCGTCGACCGTCGCAATCGACACGCCGGCGTTGCCGATCTTGCCGTAAATATCTGGCCGCTCGTCAGGATCCTCGCCGTAGAGCGTCACCGAATCGAAAGCCGTCGACAACCGCTTCGCCGGCATGTCGAGCGAAACATAATGGAAACGACGGTTCGTCGCTTCGGGCCCGCCCTCGCCAGCGAACATGCGCGTCGGGTCCTCGGCTGTGCGCTTGAACGGAAACACGCCAGCGGTGTACGGAAACGCACCTGGAACGTTCTCCTGCAACAACCACCGCAGCCGATCGCCCCAGCTCTCATAGCGTGGCATCGCGACCTTGGGCACCAACGTATGCGACAAAGACTCGTAGACTTGCTGCACACGAATCTCACGACCGCGCACCTCATACACGCTCTCGGGTTGGCGATACGAAGCCACGAGCGCGTCCCACTCAACAAGCGCCTTGCGATTGGTGCCGTCGAGCCGCAACTCGGCGTCGGCCAACGCCTCGCGCAGCGCGGTCAACTGGTCGTCGGTCGAACCGCGCTCCCGCAACGCCTCGATCGCCCCGCGCAGCTT
>CAYSWE010000603.1:0-2532 GCA_964434515.1 uncultured Phycisphaerales bacterium
GGTCGTGACAAGAAAGAAGCCCCAGCTCAAGACTCGCTCGACGAGCCCGTTCGCCGAACGGCGTCAGCGGGTCCTGAAGAAGCTCGGCGGCGCCCCACTCCTCCTCTGCGCCGCCCCCGAAGTCGTGCGCAACGGCGACGTGCACTACACCTACCGCCAGGGCAGCAACTTCCGCTACCTCACGGGCTTCGACGAGCCAGAATCGATCCTCGTCGCCATCCCCGACGGCGCGTCGCACAAGACCATCCTCTTTGTCCGACCGCGAGACAAGGCCCGGGAGATTTGGGATGGCGTCCGCGCTGGTGTACGTGGCGCCAAGGCCGAGTTTGGCGCCGACGAGGCCTACCCGATCGCCGAGTTCTGGGACGTCTTCGATGCGCTATCAGCGGACTGGGACCAAGTCGCCTACAGCCTCGGCATGGATCCGGCGTTCGACCAGCGACTCCTCCAGCACTACGGCAGACGCTTCACAAACCGCCCGCGCCGCAACCGAGGCCTGCCGACGTTCGTCGATGCACGCCCAGCAATCCACGAGCTGCGCCTGGTCAAGAGTGCCATCGAAATCGAGTGCCTGCAGCGCGCCGCCGACATCAGCGTCGCTGGCCATTGCGTAGCGATGGCTGTAGCCACGCCAGGAATGTTCGAGTATCAACTCCAGGCGGAAACGGAAGCCGTCTTCCGTGGACAAGGCTCGCCGCGCAATGGCTATGACTCGATCGTTGCGAGCGGCGCGAACGCTTGCACGCTGCACTATGTGCAAAACAACCGGAAGATCCGCAAGGGCGAGCTGATCCTCATCGACGCGGGCGCCGAGTACGAACACTACACGGCCGACATCACACGGACGTTCCCGGTCTCGGGCAAGTTCACCGAACCACAACGCAAGGTCTACGAAATCGTGCTGCGCTGTCAGAAGAAGTGCATCGCCGTGTGCAAGCCCGGCACGACCGTGCAACGCCTACTCGAGATCTCTTGGCGCGAAATCACCAAGGGGCTGGTGTCGCTCGGAGTGCTCAAGGGTGACATCAAGAAGCTTGTCGAGAAGAAGGCCTATCGACCGTGGTACATGCACGGCCTGGGACACTGGCTCGGCATGGACGTTCACGACGTTGGCGCCTATGAGTCGCCCGACGGCAAGCCAGTCCGGCTAGCGCCGGGGATGGTCACCACCGTCGAGCCAGGCCTCTACTTCAGCAAGAACGATCGCACGATCCCAAAGGAGCTACGCGGCATTGGCGTCCGGATCGAAGACGATGTCCTGATCACCAAGCATGGCCCGAACGTCCTAACCGGGGCCCTACCCAAGGAGGTTGCCGAGGTGGAAGCGCTATGCGCGGGGTAGGCAAGACCCTGCCGCTTGCAAGCGTTTTGGTCGCCGCGTGCGCTACCCAGACAATCGTGGAAACCGAAGCCTTCGAGGCATGCAAGCGCCTGCTCCACGAGCAGGTCGACGCTTGGAACCGCGGCGACCTCGACGCTTTCGCCGCTGGTTACCGGCGCAGCAAGGACACCGTTTTCGCGAGCGCGAACGGCGTCAACATCGGCTGGGAGGCGATGCTCGCGCGCTACCGAAAGAGCTACCCCGACCGCGCGACCATGGGCAAGCTCGCGTTTTCGGAGCTGACCCTTGCCCGACTCGCCGACGACCATGTCACCGCGCGCGGCCGCTGGCGGTTGACCCGCCCGAACGACCACCCGTCAGGCTGGTTCGTGCTCGTGTTCCGGCGGACCCAGGGGCACTGGAAAATCGCGCTCGACTACACGACCTCGGAATCGTCGCCGTAGCGGCCGATTCCGAGGGTGACCGCTCTGCGCCGTCAGTCCTTGTGTGCGGGCGCCGTTGCGGCGAGGCGCAGCTGCTTGCCCGAGCGGTTGACCGTGACCACAACGCGCTCGGCACGCTCGCTCAGCGCCGCGTGCACATCAGCCGCGGCACCAATCGGCTTGCCATTGACCGTGAGAATCACGTCATGCGACTGGATCCCGAGGCGCGAGGCCAGACTCTTTGGCGTAACGCGCTCGACGATCAATCCGCGGTGCTCGCCGAGGTCAAGAAACTTGCGGAGGTCATCGCTCACCGGCCGAGCCAAGACACCCAGCTGCGGACCGCTACTCGGAGCCGCGCCACCAGGGAGTGGCGGCGCCGGCGCGCGGAGCCCAGGCAAGCCACCAAAGAACCGACCCGGATCGAAGCGGAACGTCAGACGACCACCTTGTTGATCGAGGTACTTGCGGGCTACCTCGGGATACTTGGCGCGGAACGTGGCCAGGTCCGGCGCAGTGTAGCTCTTCTTGTGCACCTCGCCTTTGGCGTCCTTCTCTTCAATCTCGAGCCGCACCCCCTTCGGCGTAACCTTCAGCTGGAAGCTACTAGACGAAGTAGCGCCCTTTGGAGAGGCCTTGCCCAGCGAGTCGATCTGGCGCTGCATCTGCTGCATCTGCGTCCGCAGGTCCCCGAAGAAGTCATCGTCGAAGAAGCGATGTTTGGGAACATCGATACCAAAGTCCTGCTCGAGTCGGTCGAACAACGAG